>JALSNI010000012.1 GCA_026987075.1 Persephonella sp.
CATACATACACACCCCTTCCACCTTTATCCTTCAGAATATCTATCTCTTTGCTTTTTTCAACAAATCTGATTAACTCCCTCTTTGGCCTTTTTTTTTACATATTACGCATTTTCTAACTGGCTCATTTCTTTGACCTTGGAAGCTGCTGAATTCTTTCAAAATCTTCCTCGCTTAATATGTCTATATGCCATCCTGTAAGTTTGTGGGCAAGTTTTGCATTTATACCACCTTTGCCTATGGCAAGGGAGAGCTCATTCTTAGGAACTGCCACTTCTATCCTTTTCTCATCTTCTAACAGTCTCCACTTTTTTGGTTTTGCTGGAGACAGTGCCCTCATTATAAATATAGCAGGGTCTGGGTCCCACTGGATAACATCTATCTTTTCCCCTGAAAGCTCGTTGGTTACGTTCTGAATTCTACTTCCTTTAAGTCCTACAACAACACCAACAGGGTCTATGTTCTTATCTTCTGAATATACTGCCACTTTTGCCCTTTCTCCAGGTTCTCTTGCTATAGCTTTTATTTCTATTTCTCCTTCCTGAACTTCTGGAACTTCAATTTCTATTAACTTTTTTAGGAAATTTGGATGGGTTCTGGTCAGTATAACTAAAGGCTTATCCCTGTCTATAGGATGTATGTATCTTTTTATTTTTCCCTTTTCCTTTACTGGATATGAGCCTTCTTTTATCACTTTTAGTATTAAAGCTCTTATTCTGTCTCCTATTTTGTATTTTTCCTTTTTTATCTGTTCTTCTTCTGGTAAAACAGCCTCAACTCTTCCAAGGTCAACAATAATATCTCCGTTTTCAAATCTTCTTACTGTTCCTGTTACAACTTTTCCTTCTAATTCTTTAAATTCTCTAAACAGTATGTTCTTTTCTACTTTTGCAACCTTATGTGTTATCACTTCTTTTGCTGCGTTAAGGGCAATTCTACCTAAATCTTCAAGACTCAATGGAACATCAACATACTTTCCCACTTCAGCATTTGGGTCATACTTTTTAGCTTCCTGAAGGGTTATATCTCTTTTAGGATTTTCTATAAAAGGAGAAACCCTTTTTTTTAAATAAACTTTGAGTTCATCATTTTCTTTATCAAAGACAACTTTCACATTGTCTCTGTATCCATACTCTTTTTGAACTGCTGCCCTAATCCCTTCAATAAGGGCTTTTTCTATTATGTCCTCTGGGACATTTTTCTCTTTTGCTACTGCTTCTATAACATTTTTTAGTTTTACTGCCATATCACTCTCCACCTTCTCTAAATTCCAAATTTGCTCGGGCAATCATATCTAAAGGGATTTTATAATCTTTATTATCTACTTCAATAACTACCCTGGTGTCTTCTAATCCCTTTAAAACCCCTTCAAAAACATTCTTTCCGTCTACTGGCTCCTTTGTAACAATCTTTATATCTCTGCCTTTGAATATCTCGTATTCCTCTGTATTTTTCAGCTTTCTTTCTAATCCTGGAGATGAAACCTCTAATATGTAGGAAAAGGGTATCAAATCTTCCACATCAAGGAGCGTTCCTATCCTTCTACTTACCCATTCACAATCTTCTATGCTTGTTCCCTTTGGATTATAAACATATATCCTTAGCACAGGTTTCCCACCTGTTGAGAATTCCACATCAACCAGCCTTAATCCTCTCTCTTCAAGCAGAGGGAGGAGAAGTTCCTTTACCCTCTCTATAATGTTTTCTCTCAAAATACAATACCCCTCTTACTTTTTCAGGATTTAATATAAGGATTTTAACCTTAAATTTCAAAATCTAAAGAGATAAAACTTCCTCTTCCTTCTTTTCTGCAAGCTGATTTATATCTTTTATGTACTTGTCTGTTATTTTTTGAAGCTGTTCAAGAGCTTTCTTAACTTCATCTTCTGAAAATCCTTCTTTTTTCAGCTCTTCTAACTTTTCCTTATCGTCTCTTCTCACATTCCTGACAGCTATTCTTGCTTCTTCAGCGAGTTTTCCAATGTATTTTACGATTTCTTTCCTTCTTTCCTCTGTCATAGGGGGAAGTATCAGTCTTATTGTATTCCCTTCTGTTTGGGGATTTGCTCCTATGTTTGCCTCTTTTAATGCCTTTTCTACGAGGGGAACAGCATTTTGGTCCCATATCTGAAGAACAATCTGGGAAGGTTCAGGTATTGTTATTGTTGCAAGCTGTTTTATAGGCATCTCAACCCCATAGTAATCAACTTTTATATTTTCAACGATGGCCGTTGATGCTCTTGATGTTCTTATACCTGCAAGCTCTTCTTTAAATTTTTCCACAGCCTTTTTCATCCTCTTTTCTGCATCTTTCAGATAATCCTGTATCATCCCTACCTCCTTGTAATCCCTGCAAAAGTTAACATTTTATTATATCATGAAATACCCTTATCTATTTATATAGGTATAGATTTAATTGTTTAATTTGTGATATAATTCTTTTTTGTTAAAAATCAAAAAATGATGTCAGGAGGTTTTCGTTTATGTCAATTACAGCAGAAAGAAAACAGGAAATTATAAAAAAATTCGGAAGATTTGAAGGAGATACAGGTTCTCCAGAAGTTCAGATTGCGATACTAACAGAGAGAATCAAAAATCTCACAGAGCACATCAAAAAAAATAAAAAAGACCTCCACTCAAGAAGGGGTCTGATAGGAATGGTTAACAAAAGGAGAAAACTTCTCAATTATCTTAAAAGAAAAAATCCTGAAAGATATCAACAAATTGTTGAAGAACTTGGAATAAGAGAATCTACTGGGGAGAAGTAAATGGGTGAGGTAGGAGATATTAATGTCCAAAAGGTAGAGACCACTGTTAATGATGCAAATTACTCTATTGAAACAGGTTATTTTGCTCATCAAGCAAATGGTGCTGTTATTGTAAGACAGGGAGAAACAGCTGTTCTTGTTGCTGCCGTTATGTCTGAAGAAGCTCAAGCTGATATAGATTTTTTCCCATTAACAGTTGAATACAGGGAAAAAACATATGCTTATGGTAAAATTCCCGGTGGTTTCGTAAAAAGGGAAGGTAAACCTTCTGTAAGAGAAATTCTTGTATCCCGTCTTATTGACAGGCCAATAAGACCTCTCTTCCCAAAAGGTTTTTTCAACGATGTTGTTATCACTGCCATAACCCTGTCTGCAGACGACAAGTATGACCCTGATGTTCTTGCTATAGTTGGAGCATCTGCTGCTCTCCACCTTTCAGAAGCACCGTTTGAGGGACCTATTGCAGGTGTCAGGGTTGCAAGGGTAAATGGTAAGTTTATTGTAAATCCTACTTACCAGCAGAGAAACGAGTCAGACATAGACATCGTTGTTGCAGGTTCAAAAGATGCAATTGTTATGGTTGAAGGTGGTAGCGAGGAAGTCCCTGAGGAAGTTATTCTTGATGCAATAATGTTTGCCCATGACGAAATAAAAAAATTGATAAACCTTCAGGAAGAGCTTAGAGAAAAAGCTGGCGGAAAAGAAAAAATAATTGTTGAAATAGATGAAACAGATGTAAAACTTCAGGAGGAAATAGAAACATTTGCTAAAGAGAAGATAAAAGAAGCTCTTAACATATTAGATAAGAAGGAAAGAAGGAAAAGGCTGTCTGAAATCTTTGAGGAAGTGATATCACAAATAGAAATACCTGAAGGAAAAGAAAAGAAAGCAGAAATAATATACAAAGATGTTGTATCTTCCGTAATGAGAGAAAAGGTCTTAAAAGAAAAAGTTAGAATTGATGGAAGAAAACCTGACGAGATAAGACCTATATGGATAAGAACAGGTCTGTTTCCAAGGATTCACGGCTCAGCAATATTCACCAGAGGACAGACACAGGCATTTGTCGCAACTACATTAGGAGCTCCAGGAGAAGAACAGATTGAGGAAAGTATAGAGGAAGATGAAGTTAAAAAAAGATTTATGCTTCATTACAACTTCCCTCCATTTAGTGTAGGGGAAGCAAGACCACCAAGGGCACCTTCAAGAAGAGAGATAGGACATGGAAATCTTGCAGAAAGAGCTATAGAGCCTCTTATTCCTGATGAAGAAGAATTCCCTTACGTTATAAGGGTTGTCTCTGAGATTTTAGAGTCCAATGGTTCAACATCAATGGCAACAGTGTGTGGAGCATCACTTTCCCTGTTTGATGCAGGAGTTCCTATGAAAAAGCATGTTGCTGGTATTGCTATGGGGCTTCTAAAGGAAAATGATGAATATGTGATACTTACTGACATATTAGGTGATGAAGACCACCTTGGAGACATGGACTTCAAGGTTGCTGGAACAAGAGACGGGGTTACTTCCATCCAGATGGACATAAAGATAAAAGGATTAACTAAAGAAATCCTTCAGGATGCCCTTCAGCAAGCTAAAAAAGCGAGACTCTATATACTTGACTTGATGTATCAGGCTATACCCCAGCCAAGACCAGAGCTCTCCCCACATGCTCCTAAAATCATAACAATGAGAGTCCTTCCAGAAAAGATACCTGTAATAATAGGGCCATCTGGCAAAAATATTAAGAAAATTATCGAAGAAACAGGCGTTAAAGTAGACCTTCAACCTGATGGGTTGGTCAGAATATATGCTATTGATGGGGAAAGTGGGGAAAAAGCTCGTCAAATGATTGAAGAGCTTATAATGGACATAGAGCTTGGTGAAGTATATATGGGAAAAGTTACGAGAGTTGAAGATTATGGAGCTTTTGTTGAATTGCTTCCAGGTAAGCTTTCGCTACTTCACGTTTCGCAAATATCACCAGAAAGAATAAGGTCTGCTAAAGATAGAATAAAGGTAGGAGATATTCTTACTGTAAAAGTGATAGACATTGATGAACAGGGAAGAGCAAAAGTATCTCTCAAGGAAGTAAAAGAAGGGGAACAACCTAAAAATAAGTTCCTGTTTGAGTAAATCTGGGGCTGTTGCCCCTTACACGCTTTTTATTACTATTCCTTCATCTACTGCCAAAAGACCTTTCATTTCCATCTCAAATAAGATAACAGAAAGTCTGTCCACAGAAATACCCGTTATCTCTGCGACTATGTCTACATGAACTGGATGTGAGACTGCATCTATTATTTTCTTTTCAATTTCAGAGAGGTTTACCTCACCTTTTACTTTATTGCTTTTCAAAAATGGTAGATTTTCTAATATATCTTCCAGCTCAACAATAGGAATAGCTCCCTCTTTTATCAGTATGTTGCTTCCTTTACCATAAGGACTGTTAATATTAGAAGGGACAGCAAAAACAACCCTTCCATAATCGTTAGCCAGTCTGGCGGTTATTAATGCTCCAGATTTTTCATCTGCTTCCACAACAACTGTGCCGTAGGATATACCGGCTATTAGTCTGTTTCTTATGGGAAATGTATGTTTTGACGGTTTTGTTCCTATGAGAAACTCTGATAGAAGACATCCTTCTCTTTCTACCTTCTCATAAAGATATTTATTTTCAGGGGGAAATATGTAGTCTATTCCACATCCCAGAATGCCTATAGTGTATCCTCCTTTATGTAGTGAAGCAGAATGAGCAATAGAGTCAATACCTGACGCCATTCCTGAAACCACTCCGATGTTGTTTTCTGTTAGATATTCAGTAATTTTTGCTGCAACAGATTTTCCATAAACTGAATGTTTTCTACTTCCAACAATGGAAATCGTAGGAAGATTAGGAAGTAAATCTCCTTTAAAAAACAAAAAAGGAGGAGGGTCTGGTATCTCTTTGAGTAAAGGAGGATAGTTGTTATCCTCTAATGTTACATAACCTACATTCATTCTTTCAGCTTTTTCTATTTCTTTTAAAGCCTGCTTTCTATAAGATGGACTTCTACTGTCTAATAATCGGAATAGATTTTCTCCAAAATCTTCTTTTACAACTTCTGGATTTTTTAAAACATATGATATACTTCCAAATCTCTCCTGCATTTTCTTTATTGTTTTCCTTCCTACACCTTTTATGAAAGATATCTCAATATAGTCTATAATAGACATCATTACCTCCGAATATAAATATAGGGAATGGAAAATACAAAATCATTATGGAAGCTTATTGGTCAGTTAAAAAAGCAGAAAAAGTTAGAGGTTGCTGTTTTTTACGAAGAAGTTCCTATAAAGGGAGTTATAGAGATTTCTGAAGTGGATGATAGTTTAGAACAGATAATATGGAAGGCAGATAAAAAAATTATTCCTGTTTTAAAGGAAACAAGGCATATATACTTTGAGCTTGACGGAGAAGTATTTGTTCTTACTGTTATAGCTTACGATGATTTTGAAATAGCTACATCTTTTCCATCCCTTGCGTTAGATAGAAAGTTAAACCGCTCTTATGTAAGAGTAAAGGTTCCAGAAAGCTCACCAATAACTGCCTTAATAAACGGGACTTCTTTTTTCGTTGACGATATAAGTGAAGCTGGTCTGGGAATAGTAACAACGCAAGAGTATCTAAAGAATATTGAAGAAGGTAAAGAATACGATATAACTCTCAACATATGTAAGGACAACGTAAACTTAAAAGGGATTGTTGTTTATAAAAGGAAGGTGGGAAATAACTTATACAGGATAGGAATTAAGTTTACAGACGTAAAAGAGAGGGACAGAAACAAGATAGCCAGATATATATTTGAAAGACAAAGAGAGATAGCTAAAAAGATAGCTATGTTTAAATCTTAAATCCAATATACCTGTATATTTCCCTTTATCCAGTCCCACAGAACTTTTTTGGCTGTCCTTTCTAAATCTACATTCCCCCCAGAAATTCTGTAATTTAACTTTTTACCTATCCTTTCTAAAGTTTTGAGAGGGTCTTTATCAGGTTCTACACCATAACTTTCCTTTATAGCTTCAGGTTTTTCATTCAGTATTTTATCTATCAGCTTTAAAGCAACATCAACAGGTTGCTCTAATTTGTCAGGTATCCACGAACCTTTTAGAGCAAGGTCATCTTGGAATTCTAAAGTTATAATTCCCGGTGTGTCTATTAGATAAACATTTTTGTATAACTTCACAAGTTTCTCTCCCCTTGTCATTCCCGGTTTAGGTGATGTTGTCGCAACTTTTTTCTTCTTTAAAGCATTTATAAAAGAAGATTTACCAACATTTGGATATCCAAGAACACCTATCTTAACAATCTTTTTTTTCTGTGATAGCTTTCTCAAAAGAGATTCTATTTCTCTCTTACCTATATTTTTATGTGCTGAAAAAAGGATAACAGGGAAATCATTTTCAATTATTTTTTTTACTTTCTGAGTAAACTTTTTAGGAACTAAATCTACTTTATTTACAATAATAAATAAATCTTTGTTTCTCTCTTTTGCTAACTCCTCTATTACCTTATTCCTCGTTTCTAAAGGTATTCTCGCATCTACAACCTCAAAAATAACATCTGCATCAGATAAAACTTTCTTTGCTATACTCTTTTCTCTCAGCCACTCCCTTGGTTTTTCCATAACAATCTCCGATATAATATTTAGTCTAATTAAAATCTTCTGGAGACGATTATTGAAGAAGATTATAATACCAGTTTTTTATATTTTGATACTGATAACTTTCTCTTTTGGAAAAATGCCTGTATCAATAGAAGCTGAAAGTATAAAGAGGGTTTCTGAAACAGTTATCGTTGCGGAAGGGTCTGTAGTAGTAAAGTATAAAGGAGAAGTCTTAAAAGCAGATATAATAACATACGATAAGAAAAATAAAAAAATTTTTATGGAAGGAAATGTAACAATAAGGACAGATAGGTATAACCTGAAAGCAGAAAAAGGATGGACTGATGAAGATGGGATTAATGGAGAGTTCTATAACGTTGAAGGAGTTATAGAAAACCACTACTACATAAAAGCAGAAAAAGTAAAAAAATTAGGTAAAAAGTATTACTTTTATGATGGAGAAATATCAACCTGTTCATTTGACCAGTATGACTGGTATATAAAAACAAAAAAAGGTATTCTTATTAAAAATGACAGTATAAAACTTTATAATGTTTCTCTGAGGTTCTGTGGTATTCCTGTTTTGTTTACACCTTACTTTTCTTATCCAGCTACAGACAGAAAAACAGGATTTCTTTTCCCTGAAATAGGAACAGATAGTTATAACGACTTTAAATACCTCCAACCTTTTTATCTTGTTATTTCCAGACATTCTGATATGACATTTAAAGTTGACTACAGAAATAAACAGGGTAAAGGTATTGATGTGGAATACAGAAACAGATTATCTCCTAACAGTTATTACGAGGGAAATTTTGCTGCTTTTACAGAAAATTCAGGTGGTAGATGGTGGCAAAACAGGAGTTATCCCCCTCTAAAAAACAGGTGGAGGATTTATGGAAAATCTGACATTCATCAGGAAGACTTTGATATCTCTTTTGTTTATGACATACCCAGTGACCCTTACTTTTTTGAGGACATATACAATGCAACAAACCTTAGATACAAATCTTACACAAAAACCCAGCTTATAGGACTTCTTGACAAGAGATATTTTACATTTGAATTAAACTTTGATTTTCTGTATGACCTCACGAAAGATAACAATGAACAGACTCTCCAAAGATTACCAGAAGTTAGATTCTACTTGAAAAAATCAAAAATATTCAAAAACTTTCCCCTTTATGTAGACTTTTTGTCTGTTAATACTAATTTTTATAGAGAAAAGGGAACATCAGGCTTTCGTTCTGACAATACAGTAAATATTGAACTGTACTCCTATTTTAGAGGGTTATCTAACCTTATCCAGATTTCTCCCCGCGGAACCTGGTATTACATTACCAGCAATTATAGCAAAGACAAAACTCCATCCAGAAACATACTGTCTTTTAAAGACAGAATAAGATATACTTTCATCCGAAAATACTCTAAATTTTTCCACTCTGTAATCCCAGAAGTTAGACTTGTAAGGATAACAAAGGTTAATCAGGAAAACCTCCCAAATTTTGACAAGGAAGACAGAGTAAAAGATGCGAAAGATGTGGAATTTTCCATAACAAATATACTGAATTTTGAAAATGAAAACTTTTTATCCTGGGAGATATCCAGTGGTTACACATTTAACAATTACTATTATCTCGGGAATAACAGATTAGACGGACATAAAAAACCTCTAAAAAACAGGTTTTACTTTCAGATTAATGGATTTTATGGAGAAAACACACTTTACTATGATTTTTACTTTAATCAGATTGTTCGTTCAATAACAACTTTCACTATGCCTGTTGCTTCTTGGCTTACTTACTCTATATCACACTCTTTTGACAAAGGTCTGTTTGAAGGTTCAACAACAATAAATCAAATCAACCAAACTGTAAACTTAAGATATAAATATATATCTTTATCTTTTTCTGTTATGAACAACATAAGACAGGGATACGTGCAGCGAAAGTCTGCCACTTTTTTACTAAACAGAAGATGCTGGAGCTTGAGGGTTAGGTATTCTGAGGACTTTAATGGAATAACAGGAAAAACCTTCAGGTCTGTTTACATCTTCATAAATATTTTAAGGACTGATATAAAATTACCTTTTGTTAGCAGAACTCTATGACTTAAGAATTTCTGTTACACTTTTTCCTGCTTTTACTAAAGACTTTTTTAGAAACTCTGTATCTCCTTTTTTATATCTTTCTACAGGCATCAAAATAGAAAGTGATGCTACAGGATTATCTGACTCGTCTCTTATCACTGTAGCAACCTCTACAACCTCTGGTTCTGCATTTTCAACATCTTCTTCAACAAAAAAACCTTTTTCCTTTTTTCCTTTAAGTAAAGCCTTTCCAGAAGCTGTAACAGACGCAGGAAATCTTTTCCCAATCCTTGAATTGACTAAAACAGGTCTTTTTGTTTCCTCTGAATAGATATAAACAACAGAATTTTCATGTAAAACAGATAGATAAACACTTTCTTTTGTTGCATTTCTTAAATTCCTTATAAAAGGCTTTGCTTTCTTTAAAAAGTGTAAACTCTTAACATAAGCGTATTCTAAAGACAGCAGTTTCATACCCAATCTATAATGACCTGTTTCTTTATCTTGCTCTATAACTCCCTTTACTTCCAGAGTGGCAAGTATTCTGAACACATTATTTTTATTAAGCCCTAAAATTCCACTTAACTCTGTAACACCAAGATTATCCCTTTCTTTTAATGCTTCTATTAAATCAAGAGCTTTTTCTACAGACGTTTTTGCACCTTTCCTTTTCATCACAATCCTTTATGCAATTTTCTTATTTTTTCGTATATTTTATAACAAAACAAAAGAGAAAAAAGTGAAAATGAGACTGATTGTCATTACAGGAGCAACAGCAACAGGAAAAACAGAGCTATCTATACAGCTTGCAAAAATGATAGATGGTGAGATTATCAGTGCAGATTCCATGATGGTTTACAGATACATGGATGTTGGAACAGCAAAACCTACTGTAGAAGAAAGACAGGGTATACCCCATTATCTAATTGACGTGGTTAACCCTGATGAAGAGTTCTCTGTGAAAGATTTTTTAAAAATAGCAGATGAAAAAATAAAAGAAATAACAGAGAAAGGGAAAATCCCTATTATTGTAGGAGGAACATGGCTTTACATACATACTCTTCTTTACGGTCTTACAGACGCTCCACCTTCAGACTGGAAATTGAGAGAAAGTTTGTATAAAAGGGATAAAAAAGAGCTTTACTCAGAGCTTGAGAATGTTGACCCTCTGTATGCATCAAAGATACATCCTAACGACAAAAAAAGGGTGGTAAGAGCCTTAGAGGTATACTACCTGACAGGAAAACCGTTTTCCCAATTTCATCAAAAACATAGATTTGCAGAAGAAAAATATAAGTTTTTAGGTTTTATACTAGATAGAAACAAAGAAGAGATAATAGGTAGATTGGAAAAAAGAGTTGAAGATATGTTTAAAAAAGGATTAATTGATGAGGTAAAAAAACTGTTAGATATGGGATACGAAAAATCTCTAACCTCAAAACAGGCAATAGGATACAAAGAGCTTATTCCGTATCTAAAAGGGGAAACTGACCTCCAATCAGCAAAACAGCACATAATTCAAAACACAAAAGACTTTGCAAAAAGACAGATAAGGACATTTAGGTCAAAACTTAGAGGAAAAGAATGGCACAGGATAGACATATCAAACTATACAAAGGATAAACTTTTAGATACAATTATAAAAAAAATAAATGTGGAGGAAAAAGATGAACATACAGGATGAGCTCCTTGAAGAGCTTAAGGAAGAAGGAAAAGAGGTCATTATATATCTTACAAGAGGAACAAGAATAACCGGAAAAATACTTGCATCAGACCAGTTCACTATCCTTATTGACGTAAATGGAGAAAAACAGTTGGTTTACAAACATGCTATAAGCACGATAGTTGCAGAAACATAAAACAAAAATATATTTAGCCCTATGAGGTGTATATTAGTAGGAGTAAAAACTAAGGAAAAAACAGAAAAAGAGCTGAAACAGTCCCTATGCGAGCTTGAAGGCCTCGTTGAGGCTTTAAAAGGAAAAACATTAGGGAAACTGTATCAAAAAAGGGAAATTCCTGACCCTGCCACATTTATAGGGAAAGGAAAAGTTAAACAGCTTAAAGAAATTGCAGATGGAACGCAGGCAGATACGCTAATCTTTGACACTCAGCTTACCCCTGTTCAGATATCAAACATAGAAAAAATAACAGGCATTAGAGTTTTAGACAGAACAGACCTTATTCTGTCTATCTTTTCAGAAAGAGCAAAGACAAGGCAGGCAAAACTACAGGTAGAGCTTGCAACCCTTCAGCATCAGCTTCCTCGCATCTACGGACAGAAAGGAAAAACCCTCTCCCGTATTGGTGGCGGAATGAAAACAAAAGGGGCAGGAGAAAAAATAGGTGAGATAAAGGCAAGAGCAATAAAAAACAGAATATCAAAGATAAAAAAGGAACTTGAACAGATAAAAAAACAGAGGAAACAACAGAGAAAGTGGAGAAACAAAAGTCCAAACATCCTTAAGATTGCCCTTGTAGGTTATACAAATGCAGGAAAATCAAGTCTACTTAACAGACTTACAAAAAGGGAAACATTTATATCTGACCAGCTGTTTGCCACTTTAGACACAAAAACATCTTACATTGTATTCCCAGACATAGGCAAAAAGGCAGTTATCACAGATACAGTGGGATTTGTTAAAGATATGCCTGAAGAGATAATGGAAGCATTTATGGCAACATTAGAAGAAGTAAAAGAAGCAGACCTTATCCTGCACGTGATAGATATATCTGACGAAAACTGGATGAAAAAGATGGAAGCAGTAGAAAAGATAATGGAAAAGATAGGGATAAAGGACAAGCCTACAATTGCAGTTCTCAATAAGGTTGACAGAGTTATTCCCTCAGAGGAGTTTTTAGACAGCTCTGAAGAAATAATGCTTACTGGAAACAGGGAAACTGTTATAATATCTGTAAATAAAGGCTGGAATTTAGACAGACTGATTGAAAAAATAAGATTTTATGCAAAAGAGTTAAAAGCTGTCAGTTACAGCTAAGGAGGAAAAAATGGAAAACTGTGTTTTCTGCAAGATAATAAACAGGGAAATTCCTTCGGAAATTGTTTATGAAGATGAGCTGATGATAGCTTTCAAAGACATAGCACCTCAGGCTAAAGTTCACATCCTCTTGGTTCCTAAAGAACACATACCTAACAATCTTTACCTTGAGGGAAGACACAAACCAGTTATAGGTCACATAATACTGAAAGCAAACGAAATAGCAAAACAGCTTGGAATAGCTGAAACAGGATTTAGACTAATTGTCAACACAGGCAGGGATTCAGGACAGGAAGTTCCTCACATACACTGGCATCTTTTAGGTGGAGAACCTTTAGGAAGGTTGATATGCAAGTGATTGAAGAAAAAGTGGTTAAAGAAGTAGATACACGGGGAATGTTCTGCCCTACACCCCTTATATTTGTATCAAAAGAGCTGAAAAATATCCCTGTTGGGAAAAGGCTAAAGGTACTGGCAGACGATAAAGCATTTAAAAAAGACATAAAAATATGGTGTCACGATACAGGAAACAGACTTATATCCCTTGAGGAAAATGACGGTGTTATCACAGCTGTTATTGAAAGGGGGAAAGGATGGCACGGTGATACTTTAACAGAAAAATTGAAATTTTACGCCATTGGTGTAAAACTTCATCTTTACGACTACTTTTTCAGGATTTTCAGGTCTGCAGGTCCTAAATACATAATAACTTTTATGTCTATTCCAGAAGGTTTTAGAGCTATAGACTTTCTAAAAGAGAAAGGAATAAATGATTTTGTTACTCTCCCCGTCCCAGACGAAATATATGAGTTTTGCGGCGTGGTTATCGGTTTCAAAAATAAAGAAAGAGCTATAGAAGTTTATAACTTTTTGAAAAAAAACCGTTTTGGAGTAGAAAACATACACATCGTTGACAGAAAAAGAAAATATCCTGTTCTGAAAGATGTTTAAGACTTTTTCAGCTTGTCTATCTGAAATGTAACATTCTGAGGATGACAGCAACTTTTTAAACTTATGTTCATATTGTTAACTATAGCATTGTAAGCATCTATAAAGCTCATAACCTTTCCACCAAATCCCTTTTTAAACCTTTCTGCGTCTTCCTTTGATGCAAATGGAATGGCACTGGGACTGCAGCACGGAACAGCAGAACTTCCAACAACATACCACGCATTCAGGGCACTGATAGGATTTTCTGTTATAAAATCATATGTTATTGCAGATACTTTCTTATCCTCATACTTACTGTGGAGCAAAAATCCACAGTGCTCACAGCAGGCTTCTATAACTTTGTAGTCTTCAACTGTAATCCTGTAGGGATATGCCCTTGTTATTGGTTTATCGCATATCGGACATGTGTCAACGATAAGGGCTTCCGAACTTTCCTTCTCATTCAGTAAAACTGCACCATGTTTTCTTTTTATCTCTCCTTCCTTTTCCAACTCTCTAACATCTCTATAAATTGTCATTTCCGACACATTAAAAATCCTGCTCAGCTCTTTGACAGATATCTCTTTCCTTTCTCTTAAAATTTCCAAGATTTTCTCTTTTCTGCTCATACTTCCTCCTACTCAAGAACACCTTTTGTTGAAGGAGTTCCTTTTCTCCTTGGGTCTATATCTACAGCCTGTCTCAAAGCAACGGCAAAAGCTTTTGTTAAAGATTCTGCAATGTGGTGTAGATTTTTTCCAGAGAGAGCCTTCAGATGAACAGTAATTCCTGCAGAAAGAACCAATCCTTTAAAAAATTCCTCCATAAGCTCAAAATCAAACTGGGTTATTTTACCTCTCAGTTCCATATCATCGTAAAAAAGCAGTGGTCTTCCAGACAAATCAATAGAACACATTGCAAGGGCTTCATCCATTGGAATAATAGAATAACCAAATCTTCTGATTCCCTTTTTGTCCCCAAGGGCTTCCTTTATAGCCATTCCCAAAACAATGCCCACATCTTCAACTGTGTGGTGATGGCTTACGTGAACATCCCCTGTTGCCATTAACTCCACGTCTATAAGAGAATGCTTGGAAAATGTTTCAACCATATGAGTTAAAAAACCAACAGGCGTATCAACACTGTATTTACCTGTTCCATCTAAATTTATTGAAATTTCTATCTGTGTCTCTCTTGTTTCTCTTTTTACTGTAGCTTTTCTCATTTTACTGCTCCATTTTTCTCATTTAATGCTGTTCCTCTTCTATCCTTTCCCTTAACAGGAAGGATTTCACACATCTCAGAAAGTCTTGAGGCAATTGCCTGTCCCATTCTCTCCTCTAAGGTATTTTCTAACAAATCTCCTTCAACTTTCTTTTTATTTTTCAGCTCAATATTTGACGTTATTATTATCGGCTTTAAATCATTATACCTGTTAATTATTATGTAATGTAGTATATCTCTTGCCCAGTCTGATAACCTCTCTGAGCCGAGGTCATCAAGAACCAAAATGGGAGCTTCTACAACATCTTCCAATATTTCCCTTGACGATGTTAAGCCATCAAAGGAAGCCTTTAGGTTAAAAAGTAAAGACCTTGTGTCATAAAACAGTCCAACAATACCTTTCCTTTTAAAAAACTCTTTCAGCACTCCAACTGCAAGATGTGTCTTCCCAACACCAGGGGGGCCAACTAAGAATAGACCTTTCCCTTCTAAAAAATCATCAGAATTTATGTAATCTTCAATCCTATTCAGTATTAACTGATGTCCATATTTTTTTTCAGGATAAAAGTTTTCAATCTCCTTATCCCTGTATCTTTTTGGTATGTTCATTCTACGAAATATCTCTTCTGTTATTTCAGAATATCTACAGGCACATTTTTTTACACCACCTTTCGTCTCCACCCAACCTGTATCTTCACATAAAGAACACTTTATCTCTTCCATAAGTATCTCCACGAAACATTTGAAAATAAGATATATGTTTTGTGTTAATTTAACAAGATTTTATTTATCTTTTTGAATTTCTGACAGCTCTTTCTCTATCTGTTTTAATCTCTTTAGAATTTCCTCTTTTATTCTGTTAAAGTCCTGACTTTTGATTTTATCCTCAATCTCTTTTAACTGCTTTTTTATCTCTCTTAGCTGTTTATTTATTTCTTTATCACTTTTAATTTTTTCCCTTATTCCTTCAGCTATAAGCTCAATACCCTTTTTTATCTCATTAATTCCCTTTTCTATTTTATCTTCAGATGCATAAGCAAATGTAAAAGCCATAAGAAAAATTAGAATCAGTCTCATCTGTTCATTATTCCGTAAAATATCATTTCTATAAACTGGTCAGGGTCTTCAATAATTTTGCCTTCTCTTCCTGATATAACGTATGCAAACACTTTTGCCTGTATGGAACCGATAAAAAACATTGCAACATCTTCAGGAATAAGCTCTTTTTTTATACTTCCTTCAACTTGCCCATCTTTTATTATTTTAGAAATTTCTTGTGTATAATTTTCAACAAAATTATTCAAAATTGTCTTAAATTTTGCATCTTCAGAACGGGACAGCTCAAAACATAAAACAGGAACAGCTCCCCTTGTCTCTTCTAATACATCTATGTGAGCCTTCAGGAGCAACTCTAATTTTTCCTTGATTGTCTTTCCTCTTTCTACTGCTTCTATTGCACTCTGGGAACATCTGGAAACATATCTCTGAATAATCTCCAATATTATGTCATCCATAGATTTGAAATGTTTAAAAATAGCAGCATCTGTAATACCAAGCTTATCTGCGATATTTTTTGCAGTAAACTTCCTTAAACCTTCCTTTACGATTATTTCTGCGCCTACTTTTATTATCTTTTCCTTTGTTGAAAGTTTCTCAATGTTATCTGTAACCATCTTAGTTTTCCTCCAGTTTTATCATTTCAAAAAATTCTTTAAGACTAACAAGGGCTCCAGCTGCATTTTTATGCCCTCCGCCACCTAACATTTTTGCAAGGTCAAGGGCATTAGGTTTCTGACCTTCACAGCTTCTGAAACTAAGTTTTACATCTGTTCCCTGAATGTTAAACAGCAAAACAGCCTCTCCAAATTTTGTTGACAATATGTTCCCTATCTCAGACTGGAAATAATTTGTGTTAAATCCTCTGACTGTATAACTACCTATCCTCACAGGGGTTTCCTTTGCCCTTTCAACATATCTGTTTATGAGATAATCAGCAAAAGCTGCCAGAATTTTTCCTTTTTCTAAAAGTTCCTCATGTGGTTTTTCAAACAGTTTCACAATTTCCTCTGGTTTGTTTGTGTAAGGGAGAAGGTAAAGATTCATATATCTGGTTTTTTCTCCATACTTCCATGTCCATATGTCCTGGTCTTCAACATATTTAACAATCCACGGAGGTTCTGTTTTAAACAGGTATTCCCAAGTTAAAGAAGCACCAGAACGGTTATTGTTGAAAACAAACGTAAAATTACTGTATTCTCTGTTCATTTTCTCCAAATAATCCTTTGCACTTATGTGGTGGTCTATGTTTATTACCTCTTTTGCCTTTTCAATAACTTTTTTCAGGTCTTTTTCTTTGAGGGAAAAGTCAACAATGTAAACAACAGTCTCCCTATCTATATTATCCAGTATCTGCTCAATCTGTTCCTGTTTGTATCCATGTTCTAAAGGAAACAGCTTACATTGGGGATACTTTTTCAGTAAAACTGCTGCAGCAGTTGTTCCATCTGTGCAATTTCCGTGATATATACAAATAACTTTTTCCATTTTGTCTCCTTAAGGTTAGGCATAACTAACTTAAATTAACTTTAAAAAATTTTTATTGAAATTTCAACACTATCCGAAACTCTATAATGTGAAGTTATTCAAAAATAAAAGATTTTCAAAATTTGACATACACAATATACAGGGGTATTATTAAAAGAAAACACTATATATAGTATGTAAGAGTAAGGAGGAGAGCCATGAAAAAGCTTCAATTTATAGGAAAAACATCAGTAAAGGATAACATCAGACTGACAGAAAATCCACGATATCCTGTATTTAAAGATATATACACAAAACAGAAAAAGGCTGTCTGGTTTCCAGAAGAGCTTAACATACAGCAGGATGTTTTAGATTATAAATCGTTAACCCCAACAGAAAAAGACCTGTTTGACACATCTGTTGGTTACTTTGCCTCCTCTGAGCTTCTTGTTCAGAATGTTTTAGGAAACGGTTTTTTCCCTGTTTTAACAGACCCATATGCAAAGATGAGCTTTTCCACACAGATGTTTATGGAAAATATACATTCAGATTTCTTTGAGATAATACTGAACACTTTTGAGATGGACAGGAAAAGAATATACAACATAACACTTGAAGACAAACTTCTTCAGGAAAAACAGGAACTTATCATCAGAGCTGTTGACAGGATAACATATGGAAAGGCTGATCCTGATACATTAGAAGGCAAAAAGCAGATTCTCACAGCTATACTGCTGAACAACATTATTCAGGAAGGTATGTTTTTCTACTCTGCATTTGCCCACTTCTTTGCAATGAAAGACACAGGAAAGATGAAAAACGTTGTCTCTGGCGTTGAGCTTATTCTGATTGATGAGTCTCTCCATCTTCAAAACGGAATAGAAGCTATACTGACCATTGTTGAAGAAAATCCTGAGATTGTTGACGATGAAAAGTTTGTGGACAACATCAGAGAAACGATAATTGATGCTGTTGAATTAGAGCTGAACTACCTGAAAACAAAGTTTGGTGGAACAACTATATTTGGCGTGTCTTACAAAGAGCTTGAAAAATACATGAAGTATATAGCAGACAGGAGACTTGAAGAGCTGGGATTTGACCCTCAGTTCAAGATAGACCAGAACCCGCTGAAGTTTCTACAGAAGGAAGATGTTAAGAAGCTAACTAACTTTTTTGAAGTTTCATCAACGGAGTATACAAACTTTTAGAGACCTCAAAAAAATCAACTAACTGATGACAGTGAACGAACTTATAGAACTTTCAAATAAGCTTACCTCAAGGGGATTAGGTGTTAAAATTGCTAAAAATCCAGTTTTAAAAAAATTACTCTGGGAAGCCACTTCTTTTCTTCCTGAAGATGTTCCCCATTATACATAATAAAAATTTAGGAGGTTTTACATGCA
>JALSNI010000013.1 GCA_026987075.1 Persephonella sp.
GATTATGTTGCATGTCTTCTGAATATAAAATTAAACAATTATTTTCCAAGGCTGTAGCAATGATTAAGCTGTCGTAATAGCTGTATTTATACTTTTCTTTTATATTATGGGCTAATTTTATTGTGTTTATGCTGAAATTTACAATTTCAAGGTTTTCTTCTAATTCATCTATGAGTTTTAATATTAGAGGTGCAGTTAGATTAAATTTTTTGTACAGAATATTAGAAAGCTCGTTTATAACTTGTGTAGATATTATAGATTTATTGGAAAAAATTATCTTGTTTGCTAATTTGCTTTTATTAGGCTCATCTTCTGAGTAAGCATAAATTAAAACATTTGTATCTATAAAAACTTTTTTCATCTTTTTTCAGCTTCTTCCCTATCAAATTTAAAATTTTTAGTTTTAAGCTTAACTGCTGACAGTTTTCTTTCTTTTTCCTGCATTTTCTTAATGGCTTCCTGCAGGGTTTTTGCTTTGATTTTCATATTTACGTCTTCTTCTAACTCAATGATTATTTTTCCCATTGTTTTGCTCCTTAAGAAGATTTATACCTTTAAACTAATTCTAATTTTCCATATTTATAATATGCTGCACAGGCTCCCTCTGAAGAAACCATACATGAACCAAGGGGATTCTGGGGCGTGCAGGCAGTCCCAAATACTTTACACTCAAAAGGTTTTGCTACTCCTTTCAGTATATCTCCACATATACACAGTTTATGGTCGTCTATTGGCTGATTAGGGAGAATATCTGCAAAAACTTTCTCTGCGTCAAGTTCTGAGTACTCTTCTTTCAGCTTCAATGCTGAATACGGTATATCTCCTATTCCTCTCCACCTGAAAGTTTCCCTTGTTTCCATGTATTTGCTTACCATATCCTGTGCTTTTGTGTTTCCTTCCCAGCTTACAGCCCTTTTGTACTGGATTTCTACTGCTCTCCTTCCTTCATTAAACTGTCTGACTATCCATAACACGCTTTCCATAATGTCAACTGGTTCAAATCCTGCAACAACAACTGGTGTATTATAAAGGTCTACAATTTCCTGATAGATTTTTGCCCCTGTTATAACAGATACATGGGCAGGTCCTATAAAGGCATCTATTTTAGCCTCTCCACTGTTCATTATTGCTTTTATTGGAGGCGGTACTAAAACATGGTTTACGTGAAAGTAAACGTTTTTCAGTCCAAGCTGTAACACTTTTTCTATCAGTACTGCTGTCATTGGTGTTGTCGTTTCAAAGCCGATGGCAAAGTATATAACGCTTTTGTCTGGATTTTCCTGTGCTATCTTTAAAACATCAAAGGGCGCATAAATCATTTTTATATTTTTCCCTTTAGCCCTTTCTTTCTGGAGAGAGCTTTTTGAACCGGGAACTCTAATCATATCTCCAAGTGTTGCAATGATGTTATTCTCGTTCTGTGCTAATGCTATGGCGTGGTCTATTCTCTCTTTTGGCATTATACATACAGGACAGCCGGGACCGTGGATAAAATCTATCTCTGGTGGAAGCAGTTGTTTCAGTCCGTATTTCATTATTGTGTGGGTATGTCCGCCACAAACCTCCATTATGTTTATGGGTTTTTTAAGCTCTTTTTCTATCTGTTTTGCAAGAGCTTTTATCCTCTTGCTGTCTCTAAAGTCTTTTATGTAGTCTACACTTGCCATTGTTTTACTCCTGTTTCTTTATTCTAATTTTGTTGTTGGATATAACAACTATTGATTGTTCTATAGATTTCTTTTCAATTATTTCCAGAGATTTTAAAGTTTTTTCTGTTATTTCTTTCAGTTTTAGGTTTTTGAACCTTAAAAGAATTCTTCCTTCAGTGCTTGTAAGGGGATATTCAAGTATATCTGCAAAATCAGAGTCCATCGTTATAAGGACATATCTGTTTTCTTTACAAAATCTAAAAATCTCTAAATCGCTTTTTCCCTGAAGATTAGAATTTAAGACATATATTGATTCTGGATATCTTTTCACAATTTTATCAGCTAACATTTTAGGAATGTTCTCATCAATCAGAAATTTCAATTAGTTCCTCTTTCATTTTTGTGTATTCGGAAGCAAATTTTATAGCCTCTAAAACTGCTTCTTTTTTTAGTAGTGGATAATTTTTTAAAATGTTTTCAACACTTTCTCCAGCAGATAACAGGTCTAACACAATATAAACAGGAATTCTTGTTCCTTTAAAAACTGGTTTTCCTCCGCATATTTCTGGATTTTTTTCTATATACTTAAACTTCATAACTTTCTCCTATCTGTTTTTATCTTTAACCTATACCTCTTCTCCTTCCTCTTCAAGTTTCTGGATTATCTCCTCATAAACCTTCAGACTTTCCAATGCATCTTCTTCACTCATCTTTGTCATTGCGTATCCCACATGGATAAGAACATAATCTCCAACTTCTACCGGCTCAGGCATAAGGTCAAGGGAAACCTTTCTTTTTACTCCCATTGTATCAACTATTGCAAAGTTATCTGGCAGTATCTCCACTATTTTAGATGGTATTGATAGACACATCTTTTCCTCCTACACAAATATTCCACCTAAACAGATGTTCTGTCTGTCAACAGGCAGTCTTCTGCTGATAAATAGTTTTCCTTCCTTTGAGGAAAAGTTTAACAGCTTACCTGTTATTACAGGGTCTGTAAACATATTTCCGGAAATAACAGTATTTTCTATTTTCAGTTTACTTTTTATTGTGGCAACCTGTGAAATAAGCCAGTCTCCAAAACCTTCTAAAACAGAAAATGCCAGCATATCCACTTCTGCACCGGCTAATTTGTAAGATATTACGCTCTGAACTGTTTTTACCCAGTTAAGCTGAAACTGACCTTCAACTTCATCAAGTATGTAATCCACCTTGACTCCCTTCCTACCCTTAAACCTGAGAGCTTCACTCTGCAGATACAGAAAAGGTTCGTTAGAGTATCCTATTTCTTCGTGAGGAAATATTCCTAAGATAAAGGAAATAACGTTAAATACAGGGGTAAGACTGGCACAGTTTTCAAAGCTACTGTCTGTTTCCTCTTTTTCTAACTTTTCTAATATGTAAGGATACTTTTTAAACAGGTTTTTTATCAGCCTGTTTCCTTCTTCTGAGCCGTTTTCAATTTCCTGAATTACCCATTTGACTGTGTTTAAAAAGCTGTCGTAAACTCTGACAGGTTTTATGGAGATTAAAGGGGTTAATGGTTTGGTGTGGGATTTTACCGCTATAAAGCTATCAGCATTGTGGGAAAAGTACAGTCCCACAGCAGGCTCTTCCAATATCCTGTGTTCTGCCATAACTGACAGAATAGCTCCCTGATAACTGTAAAACTCTTTTTTCTCTTTATATGGAACATCTACATAAACAGTTTCCCCAGCAAGTACAGAAAGCTGATTTATACCATCTACAAAACTACTCAGCTGAGACAGTAGTTTCTCTTTTCTGTCTATCAGATATTCACCATTCCCAAGGTCTAAAGCTGCATAATCACCTGCTACAGAGAGATTACCTGTAGGCTTTGATTTTATAATGTTAGGTAGCAGGCCCTTTTCTCCCTTTTCTATAACAATATGTCTGTCCATAACGATAACTTCTGTTTCTTCTTGAATGTTTATGACAGGGAGGTCTGCATTCAGCTCAAAATCTGTGATAGAGCTGTCGTCTGTAAGGTTTTCAATCAGTATGTAATCTATGCCTATATTTTTCAGGTGGAAAGATAGAAGAGCAAGAACAGGGTCATCTGGTAATTTTACTTTTATGAACTCAAAATCTGACAACAACGATTTTTCTTTAAAGTCATCAGATGGTTTTACTTTAAGGACAGGTTTTTCCTGTGATAGCAAAGCCTTCATCTCTAAATCTGAAAGGATAAGATACCTGTCTAAATCTTTTACCCCTGTAAACAAAACAGTTAAAGGTTTTCTTCCTTTCGTGCTGCGAATCTTTTCCACATTTTCTCTACTTATTAATCCGACAATTTTGTGTCCGTTTGGAGTATAAACCTTTAAAAGATGTCCCTTTTTTATCACTCCTGATGCTGCATTGAAAGCTCCTACAGTTTTTTCGCTGTCAAAACCATATCTTTCGTTTTCTCCTTTTTTTAGATAAATGGGTGTAAGACAGCTGTGGCAGGCTGTCAGTGGGTATTTATATCTAAAACTGTGTTTGTCCTTATACTCCTCTTCACATTCTGGGCACATCTGGAAAAATTTAAAGACTGTTTTTTCCCTTTCAAATGGGTATTCATAAAGGTAGGAGTAATGTCCTCCACAGTAATTACAGGATATAAAGGGAAAATGATACCTTCTGCTGCTGCCAGATAGGAGCTCCTCAAGACAGGAAGGGCATATCCCTGTGTTCTGGGGAAGGACGTTTATCTCTCCTCTTATCTCAAACTTATCTAAAACATAATCTGATATCCCCTCAACAGCTTCTGTTGTTGCATCGGACATAAACAGAGAGTAAGGCATCTTTTCTCCCAATTCTTTAGAGAAGAACTGAATCTTTTCAGCAGGAGCAGAAATAACTATCTGAACTGTATCTTCCTTTCTTTCCACATACCCTTTTATACCATGTCTGTCAGCAATCTGTTTGATAAGCTCCAAAATCAAATCATTTCCATTTAAATACTCAAAAGTTATTCTCAGACCAATCTCTTCAGTTGTTTTCATCTCCTATCCTCTTTCCTGAAAGCTCTCCATTATAAGAACCAAAATGTTTCATAACCACATCCTTTAATGTCAAGCTATTAGTTTTTCTGTATTTTACACCTATTCTGTCTAACTCTTTTAAAACCTGACCTATTACTGTTTTGAACGGGATATCCTCTAAATTTTTTGTCAGACCAATCTCTGAAGAGTTTATATCCTCAGGGACAACACCTATCACCACTGTATCAGCCATTTTTCCTGTTAGAGGAGTAAGCTCAATCATCTGGAGAACTTCCACCTCGTGGGCTGTCTGATGGTAAGAAGCAAGACCAGAAAGCTGCTCTGGAGTTA
>JALSNI010000014.1 GCA_026987075.1 Persephonella sp.
CATTTCCCTGGTGCCCATAGCGGGGAGGAAACACCCGGTCTCCATTCCGAACCCGGCAGTTAAGCTCCCCAGCGCCGATAATACTGGCCGGGAAACCGGTCGGGAACGTAGGTCGGTGCCAGGGTTTATCGTTTTATTTCCACGGTTACAAAGCCAACTCTAATCTTTAAAATTCCTTTCAGTAATATTTTTTTCTTTTTATCAATCCATATTTTCCAGATTCCTGTTGGTTGTATAACACCTCCAACTTTCACTTTACTTGGGTCTATCTCTGCATATACTGCTTTATATCTTTTTCCGTTTATTTTTATCTGGGTGTCTTTAATTCTTTTTACAGGAATATAGTAACTTTTTCCATTGAAAAATATCTTCTTATAGATTTTTTCTCTGTTTATAATCTGTCTATAGTAATAAAGACTTGCAGTGAATGGGTCTATATATCCATCGTTTTTTATTTTTTTCTTCTCTACTTTCTCTTCAGCTCCTTTTATCACTGTTTTTTTAAAGATTATATGCGCTGGGTAAAAAAGATAATCGTGTATTTCCCTTACGGAACCTTCTCTTCTGTAAAAATGAAATTTCCTGCTCTGAAAATCCTTTGAGGAAACTGCAAATCCATAGTACTCTACATTTCTTATCAGTTTTAGTAATCCTTCAGAAAAAGCATGAGCTTCTATCTTTATTTTATTTTTTTCATACTTGTAAGAGATGCACATTTTTGCAACATCAAAAAACAGATATCTGATTGTATAGCAGTTTTTAACTGCTCCATAGGATATACTGAAAAAAGCCAAAAGTAACAGCAATGACATCTTCATATCCTTATTATTGTATAATTTTTAACCAGAGGAATCACAGGAGGTAGAAGATGGCTTTAAAATCTGCTGACCTTATACTGACAGATATAGATTTTATTCTTACAATGGATGAAAATCTCACCGTTTATGAAAAGGGGGATATTGTAATAAAAGATGGAAAGATATTTGATATAGGTAAAGATAAAAAGTCAGAGTATTTTGGAAAAACTGTTGTTTGCAGTGGAAAGGTGGCACTGCCGGGATTTATAAACACCCATACACATGCTGCTATGACACTCCTTAGAGGTTACGGCAGTGATAATCCCCTAAAGGTATGGCTTGAAGAGTACATATGGCCGGCTGAAGGAAAGTTTGTCAGTTATGAGTTTGTTTATGATGGGACACAGATTGCAGTTTATGAGATGCTCAGAACAGGAACAACTACATTTGTTGATATGTATTTTTACGAGAATGCTGTTGCAGATGTGATAAAGCAGGTTGGTATCAGGGGTATTTTATCAACAGGTATCCTTGATTTCCCAACGCCGGGAGCAAAAACACCAGAGGAAGGGATTAGGAAAACTGTAGAATTTATAGAAGAGTATAAAAATCACCCATATGTTATTCCTGCTATTGGTCCCCATGCACCTTACACATGCTCACCAGATACACTGAAAAAAGCTTTTGAAGTATCTGAGAAATATGATGTTCTGTTTCACATACATGTTGCTGAAACAGAATTTGAGGTAAAAACTATTTCTGAGAAATATGGTAAGACTCCTGTGAAACATCTTGATGCTGTAGGAGTTTTGTCAGAGAGGACACTTGCTGCCCACATGGTTTATCCTACTGAAGAAGAGATTGAAATTCTTGCAAAAAGAGGGGTAAAGGTCTCCCACTGTCCAGAAAGTAATCTAAAGCTTGCTTCTGGTGTTGCTCCTGTTCCTGAGATGATAAAAGCAGGGGTGACAGTTTCTATGGGAACTGACGGAACAGCATCAAATGACGACCTTGACATTATTGGAGAAGTATCAACAGCTGCAAAACTTCATAAAGGGGTGAAAAAAGACCCAACTGTGATAAGTGCTAAAGAGGCTCTTCTTATGGCTACAAGATGGGCTGCTGAGGCAGTAAGAATGTCAGACAAAATAGGTTCACTGGAGATAGGAAAGTATGCAGATATTATTCTTATAGACTTTTCACAGCCTCATCTAAATCCAGTTTATGACCCTTATACTCATATAGTGTATTCATCTAAGGGAGCAGATGTGGATACGGTTATCATAAATGGAGAGATTAAAATCCTTAACAAAGAAGTTATAGTTATGGATAGGAAAGAGCTGTTAGAAAAAGCAAAAATGTGGAGGGACAAAATAGTAGAAATAAGAAGTTAGTCATAAATGTTTAGCAATTTCTTCTAATAAAACTAAAAGGACATTTTTTACACTTTCTTTGTCTAATGCTACCAGTGGTAAAACCTTTATTTCTTCGTCAAGGTCAAGGGCTGTTCTTATGTCTTTTGGGTCCCATGCTCCTTTTAAGTCCTGCTTGTTACATCCAACAACAAAAGGTGCTGGATAGCGGGACTCAAAGTAATTTATTATTTTTCTTGCTTCATGAAATGTTGATGGGTCTGTTGAGTCAACTAAAACAACAAGCCCTACCATACCTTTACCAAGTATATCCCACATAAAATCAAATCTTTCCTGTCCAGGAGTTCCAAATAAATAAAGCACATGTTCGTCGTCAATGGTTATTCTTCCAAAATCCATTGCAACAGTGGTGTGATTTTTTACCTCTTTTTCTCCTTTTCTGGTTGTTTTTGCTTCAGTTTGAACAGTTTCTATCTCACTGATTGTATTTATAAACTGTGTTTTTCCTGCTGCATAAGGGCCGGCAATAACTATTTTTATCTGCTTCTGTTTTTTCTCCGACATGGTCCTTCCTTACAGTCCTTTTATTTTTGCAATTATTTTTTGTAAAAGAGCTTTCGTTAGATTAAATCCTATCTTTCTTTTCTTCTGTCTTTTTCTTTGAATTATACCTGTGGCAAGAAAGCCGTAAAGTATCCTCTGTAAAGTTAGTTTATTTATTTTTGTTTCATTTAGTATGTCTTCTACCGTTCTTGTTCCATCAATAAGAGCCAAAACCTTTTTTTCTACGTCTGTCAGGTGAGCTTTTTTTGCTATTTCCGTCCAGTTTTCAGACTTTTCAAATACTAACCTCATATCTGAAATTTTTCTATCAACCTCTTCCTGAGAAAGCTGTCTGCTTAGATACATCATTATTTTTTCTAAAGGTATTAAAGGTTTTATGTCTGGAGGATACTTTATAAATCCTGGTGTAAAAGAGAATTTACCTTTTTTAAGGGCAAGGAGTATAGGAAGTCTTGAAACGAGATACTGATAAAGGTCTTCTTTACTTACATTTTCTTTTTTTAGCACCTGATTAAAATCTAAATCTAAGTATATGTAAAAAACTTTAACCACATCTCTTATGTATATGATGTCTCCTTCTTTAAAGTATACTGCCAACTTTTTGGTAGGAGCTTCAACGACTAAAATACCATCTTTTTTATCTTTTTTTAAAATCTGAAATATATCTATAAAGTTAAAAGTTTCTAAGCTTCCTGTAATAGCCATTTTAACTTAAACTTTCCTCTATCTGTTTTGCTGCTCTTTTTATCTCCATAAGGAGAAGTCCTAATTTTGCGTTTGATGGTGCAAGTATTCCTAAGACTGCAAGGTCTCCAATTCCTGTAAATATCATATACCCTTTGGAACCTTTTACGTAAAGCTGTTCTAATGTTCCTTTACTTAGCTCAGTTGTAACCCGTTCACCAAGAGAAAGAATAGCTGCTCCCATAGCAGCAACTCTATCTTCATCTATTCCTTCAGGTAACACTGACGCTATAGCTAATCCGTCAGGGCTAACAAGAACTGCCCCTTCTGCACCAGCATCTCTAACAACGGCCTGAAGTATCTCATCAAATCTACCTGCCATAATTCCCTCCTTCTCATAAATTCATAAAAGCTACACAAAGGCCGATACTTTTTCCAAAAATCTCTGTTTTCTCTTTTCATCAATTATATCATCTGATAACTTTTCTATCAGCATAACGAGAGCAGTTCGTGTTAGTTTGTCTTCCTGTATGTTTAGCTCTTTTTTTCTTTTTCTGAAAAGAAATTTTCCTACGGGACCAATCTCTTTCAGGAGTTCTTTTTGTATTTGCTCCAATACCTCTGGGTCGTAGAGTTCTTCTTCCGTCTGTTTTTCTACTATAGTTTCTGTAATCTCATCTCTTTCTTTTTTCTCTTCAGTTTTTTCTTCTGTCTTCTCTTCGCTGCCTTCTGTTTCCTTTATTTCTTCTTGAGATTTTAAAATCTCTTCAAGAGAAGGTTCTTGATTTTCAGACAGAACTTTTTCTAACTCTTCAATGTCCTCAGCTTCTTCTAATTGTTGCATCTCTTCTGCATATCTGTCTCTAATGTCTTCTACGGTTATCTCTGTTTTGCCTTCATCAATTTCTAATGACGGTTCTTCTTTTAGTTCAGGGATAACTTCTTCTAAATTTTCTAACTCTACATCTTCAAGACTGTCTTCTTTTTCTTCTTTTTTATCTTGTTTAGGAATTTCACCTTTTATAAACTGGTCAATCTCACTTTCTATCTCTTTTATTTTTTTTGCTATGGTTGTATGTTCAAGTTTTAGAAGGGCAAATTTTGGTTTTTCTTCAATAATTGATGCTACCGCAATGTCCGGTCTTACAAAGTATATAAATATGGATATATCATCTCCTTCTGCGTAAACATACTCTTCTCCAAAATCCTCAATGAATTCATTTATCTGGTGAGCTTTATATATGATTAGTTTCAGTATCTCTTCTAATTTTTCCTTTTTTTCCGTGTAAACAGTTTTTAATACTGTAGTTTTTTCATCTATAAATATTCCTGAAAAAGTAGCCCCTGTATTTATAAATAGCTTGTCTACAAGCTCTCTTAATTTTGCTTCTATATCCATTGATAACTCCCCGCTATATTTCTCCTGCTTCTAACTTTTCCATGATAGTTTTCATACTTATTCTCATTCTTTCAAAGGATTCTGCAAGTTCTGCCAACTCATCGTTTCCTTCTATTTTTACCTCATAATCTAAATTTCCTGTGCTTATCTCTTTTAGAGCTTGTGACACCTGATTTATTTTGTCTACTATGTATTTTTGAATCATGTATCTAATAATATATACAGGAAGTAAAAACGCTATTTGTATTATTATTGTTGAAAATACTGCTTTTGTTAAAGCTCCTTCAACACCAGAGGAGCTTAAGAGAAAATAGACTAAAATACCAACAAATAGAGAACCAATTACTGACCCACCTAATACTATCCATGATATAAAGGAGATAACTGATTTTTTTCTCATGAGAATTTGCCTCCAGTATCACAAACAAAAAAATCCTATAAACATCTTCGGTAAATCTAACTATTTCTTTAAATCCTTCCTCCTTAAAAAATAATATTGAAACAGATAAACCTCTAATGCAAGGTTAAACAGGTTGATAGAACTGGAAATAGCGTGTATTTTTTTGAATTTTGATTTGTATTCTTTTGCTTTTTTATTTTTTCCTTCCTGTAATGCAGTGTAGTATTGGTAATTTATGCTTCTTGCTATAGGAAGAATGGTTTTATGCAATGCCATGTGTGTTATAACTAAGAGTAAAACACCAATGATGAATCCTCTGTATCTTTTTATTAAATCTTTGTCTTTTATGGATTTTATCCCAATTACTGTGTATATTGCTATTCCAGCTATCCAGCCAGAGGCAAAGTAATATGGAAAGATGAGATTTGTTATTTCCCCTGCAAGTCTGTGGTCAAGATTGGAGAACAGGAGAGGGGCTATTATGAAGGAAAAAGATATATTAAAACCAATAAGTGCCCCAAGGAGTAAAAGCACAAACAGGTCTAACAGTTTATTCAACTATCTCTAACCTGCTGAAAAAGAATGGTATCTCAAACTGGGCTGACTCTTTTGAATCTGAACCGTGAACAGCATTTTCTCCTATGTTTGTGCCGTATAATTTTCTCAGTGTTCCTTCTTCTGCTTCTTCTGGATTTGTAGCCCCCATAATTTTTCTTATTTCTTCAATAGCATTTTCCCCTTCCCATACCATTGCGACAATTGGACCTGAGGACATAAACTCACATAATTCCCCAAAAAATGGTCTTTCTTTATGAACGTAATAAAACTGCTGAGCTTGTTCTTTTGTAAGTTTTAATTTTTTGAGAGCAACAAGCTTAAATCCTTTCTCCTGAACGTGAGCTATTATTTTACCTTCAACTCCTTTTTTTACTGCATCTGGTTTAATCAGCATCAGTGTTCTTTCTACTGCCATTTAATCCTCCTGTTTTTTCTTATTATTATACAGTATCTTGTAGAAAGAATATATGTTTAAGGCTATGACAATACCCCAGGAGAAGGCCATAAAAATTGCTCCAAATGTATTAAGTGTATGACCGTCCATTTCTATTTCTCCATGCTTTTTTTATCAAAATAAATCCAATAACAGTAAGAAGAATAATAAATATTCTTCCTATCCATACTCCAGGGTCTGTTTTCGTAAGTTGAGATGGGAGCATTTCTATACTCCATGAGATAAGTATTACAATCAGAAGACCCGGGGCAACATATTTCATAATATAGTAGAAAAAGTTAGGAATTTTTATGTCGTTATCCCTTGTTAGTTCTTTCCACGCTTCTTTTGAGTTATATATCCAGAAAAATACTACAGCTTCTAAGAGAGCAAAAACAACAAGTCCAAAAGTTCCAACCCAGAAGTCTATCTCGTCAAGGGCTCCTTTTATAAAAATAGGAATATGTGCAGCGATAAACAAAAATATTCCTAAGGAGAATACTGCCTTCTGGCGGGAAAATCCAAGTTCATCTTCTAAGAATGCAATTGCTGGTTGAGAAAGAGCTATAGAAGAAGTTACTCCTGCAAAGAAAAGGAGTAAAAACCACAGGAAACTGAAGAACTCTCCATAAGGAATGTTTGCAAATATGGCAGGAAGTGCCATAAATCCAAGGTTAAAAGCCCCATTACTTGCTATCATGGCTGTTGCAGGAATTCCAAAAAAGATGACAGATGCAACGATAGCTATAGAGCCTCCTAAAATAACCTCTGCAAACTCATTCACAGAAGCACCTGCAAGACCATTCAGGGCAATGTCATCTTTAGGTTTTATGTAAGAAGCATAAGTGAGTATTGCCCCAAATCCTACACTGAGGGTAAAGAATACCTGTCCTGCAGCAGCAAGCCACACTTTCGGGTCTGTTAAAGCAGAAAAATCCGGGTTCCATAAAAATCCCAGCCCATCAAGGAAGTTTCTACCGTCAGGTGAGCTGAGGGTAAAAACTCTTATCATCAAAATTATAGCCATAATAAATATCAGTGGCATAGCATATTTTGCTACCTTTTCTATTCCGGCACTGACACCTCTGTATAGTATGTAAAGGTTAATCAGGAGTGTTATAACGAAGAATATGTATGTTTCTAAAGCAGGAGTTAAAAATAAACCTGATGCGTTTTGACCTGTTTTTTCCACTAAAAATTGAGAGAAAGGCTGTAGGTAATCTGACACATTCTCTGTAACAGGTGTTGATGGCAATTTACCAAGCAAGCTAAAAAAGCTGTATAGTAGAGTCCATGATTCTATATATGTGTAATAAACTACTACAGCAAGAGGTATCAATACTCCAAGCAGTCCAACATATTTAGCTACTGGGTTTTTCCACAGATAATCAAACACAGCAACGGCAGTTCCGTGCCCTTTTTTACTTCCAAATCTACCTAATGACCATTCAATCCACAATAGCGGAATGCCAAGCAAAATGAGAGATATCATGTAAGGAATCATAAATGCACCACCGCCGTTGTCAGCAGCCTGAACCGGAAACCTGAGAAAGTTTCCAAGTCCTATGGCATTACCTGCAACAGCAAGAATAAGACCTATCCTGCTTCCCCACTGTTCTCTTTTTACCATATTTTACCTTCTTCCGATTGACTGATGTTGATATGGATTCATATTATATATAATATTTTATAAAAGTTTATAAATTTGTTTTATTACTCCTAAGAATAGAGGTATTGATGGAGATTTTTGCAACAGGATTAAACTACAAAACAGCTCCAGTAGAGGTAAGAGAAAAACTTGCCATTCCAGAAGAAAAATACGCTGAAATATTAGAAAAAATTGTTCTCCTTCCTTCTATTTACGAAGTATCTATACTATCAACCTGCAACAGAGTTGAGTTTTACGGCCTGTCAGACAACATAGAAGAGGCTTTTAAAGAAATAGTAAAAGTGCTTTCTTCATTTTCCGGTTTAAAGGTAGAAGAATTAAAGAAGTATATGTTTTTATACAGAGACAGGGACGCAATCGCCCATATATTTAGAGTATCATCAAGTTTAGATTCAATGGTGATAGGAGAACCTCAAATTGTATGTCAGTTTAAAGACTCTTTTTCAAAGGCTAAAGAGAATAAGGCAGTAAAACACGTAATGACAAGACTTTTTGATAAAGCAATGAATGTTTCCAAAAAAATAAGAACATCTACAGGGATAAGCAGGAGAGCTGTTTCTATCAGTTATGCTGCTATAGAGCTTGCAAAAAAAATATTTGGGGATCTATCAGACAAAAATGTGCTCCTGTTAGGAGCAGGTGAAATGGCAGAGCTTGCAGCAAGACATTTGGCTTCGGCAGGCGTCAGACATATCTTTGTATCAAACAGGACATTTGAAAAAGCTGTTCAGCTTGCTGATGAATTTGGAGGTTCAGCAATAAGATTTAATAAGTTGTTTGAATTTTTACCTGAAGCGGACATCATTATAGTTTCAACAGGAGCCAAAGAACCTATCTTAAGAAAGGAACATTTTAAGGATATTGAAAAGATAAGACAGGGAAGACCTATCTTTATAATTGACATATCTGTTCCACGGAATGTTTCTGATGACGTTAATGAACTTGAAAGCGTGTATTTATATAATATAGATGACCTGAAAATGGTTGTTGACAGAAATTTAGAAGAAAGAAAGATAGCTGCAGAATCAGCAAAAATTCTTATTGACGAAGAGGTTGCAAAGTTTGACAGATGGCTGAAGCAGCTACAAGTCAGCCCTACAATAGTAAAAGTCAGAACTTTTGCCAACGAAATAAAGGAATATCAGCTAAAAAAACTGTTTGAACAGATGCCTTATTTAAATGAAAAAGAAAGAGAGAACATAGAACTTGCAGTAAATTCAATAATAAATAAGATACTTCATAGACCAACAATGTATCTGAAAGATAAGGCAACCAAAGAAAATAGTGAACTTTACGTCAACATATTTGAAGAAATGTTTAGCCCAAAATGGGATTTTAGAAAAAGGTTAAATATCTCTTTAAAAGGCAAAAAAAGTGAAAAGTAAAGTTATTTTTTATGTTCTTTTATTTTTTATGATATCTGTTATTTTTAGCCAGATAACAGAGTTGTTTAAGAAAGAAAAACTAAAAAACCTAAGGTATCAATCAGGAGTGATAGAAGATTTTACTCTCATTGGTATCAACAAAGACCATTATATTCTCAAGGGAAGGAAGATAATAGAAAAAGAGAAAGAATTCGTTATTGACGGTTTTTATCTTATTTATAAAACCTCTAATGAAGACATTCAAATAATGGCAGAAAAAGGAATTTACAAAAAAAATAAAGATACACTTGACCTGTTTCATAATGTTAGAATATTTACCCAGAATCTAAAACTTTACACTTCATTTTTAACAGTTCTTGTTAACGAAAGAAGAGCATTTAACAGTGATTTGGTAACTATAAAAGGTAAAGAAATGTATACAGAAGGGAAAAATTTATTTATAAATCTCAAAGAAGAAACATTAAAATTAGAAGACGTGAAAACAGTATTTAGAGGTAGTTAATGCTGAGAATTCTGATTTTACTACTTATTTCTTTCTTTTTTAGCTATGCACAAACAGATAAGCCAGTTGTGATAGAAGCTGACACTCTGAGATATGACAAAAAGGCTCAAATAGCTATATACGAAGGAAATGTTGAGGTTAAAAGTGATGATTTTAGACTGTTCTCAGAAAAGTTAGAGATTTTTCTTGATAACAACGGAGATATCAAAAAAATTATCGCATTAGGTAATGTTCGCTTTTATAAAGGGAATAGAAGAGGCAAAAGTAAAAAGGCAGAATATTATAAGGAGAAAAATCTTATAATACTCAAAGGAAATGCAGAACTCCAACAGGACAACAATGTGATAGAAGGAGATGAGATTGTGTATCACATAGATACAGAGAAAGCTGAAGTAGTAGGGAAAAATAAAAGGGTAAGAACCATATTTTTTCCTGAAGAAAAGGGTAAAAAGAAATGACTTACCTTGAATTTTTTGGGCTAAAGGAAGACCCTTTTAAGATAACACCAGATTACAGATATTTTTATCCTTCAAAGACTCACAGAATTGCAGATAATCTGCTGAATTATGTTGTGAGACATGGAGAAGGTTTTTGCGTCATTATTGGAGAACCAGGCACAGGAAAAACAACAGTTATAAGAAAATTTATAAGCTCCCTGAAGGATAACGTTATATATGCTCTTATTTTAACCCCAAAACTAAGTCCTGAAGAGTTTTTGAAAGTTGTTCTTGATGATTTAGGAATCAATATAAAAGCTGATTCAAAACATGATTTACTGAAAAAGTTCAGAGAGTTTTTAGAAAAAAAGGTTTCTGAAGGAAAAAAAATCTTGATTATTGTTGATGAGGCACAAAATCTCCCTGAGGAAACTTTGGAAGAACTAAGGCTCCTTTCAAACCTTGAAACAGCAAACGAAAAGCTGGTTCAGATAATACTCTTAGGACAGCCAGAGTTAGACGAAAAACTAAAACTCCCACAGCTCAGGCAGTTAAACCAGAGAATAACAAACAAAATCAGATTACTTCCCCTTACAGAGGATGAGACTTTCAGATACATATACCACAGACTTGCTGTTGCAGGAAAAGGAAATATAAGATTTAAAGAGTCTGCTATAAAAAAGATATATAAGTATTCTGGTGGTATTCCAAGGATTATAAATATTCTTGCTTCAAGGTCGTTAATGTCAGCGTTTATGACAGGTTCCTTTATTATAAAACCTGAGAATGTAGATGCAGCAAAAGAAACTCTTAATCCCGATATGGTTGTAAGTAATTCATTAGACTTGCTTACAAAGGGTAAAATTCTTATATATACGTTGATATTAGCCAACATAGTAGGTATTATGTATTTACTATACAGACTGATGTTTTAGAGGAATACATGGAAAAAGAAATTCATAAAGTAAAAAAGATAGTAGGGAAATTAAGGGTTCCATCTGATAAATCTATATCCCACAGGTCTGTGATTCTTACTTCTATGGCTAATGGGGTAAGCAGAGTAAAGAATTTTCTCAAAGCTGGAGATACCCTGACAACAGTAAATGTTTACAGGAAGTTAGGTATAAAAATTGAAGAAAATGGAGGAGTTATAAAAGTTCACGGTAAAGGACTAAAGGGATTTACAGAGCCTGATGATATTTTAGACATGGGAAATTCTGGGACAACAACAAGGCTAACACTGGGAGTTTTAGCAGGTCAGGAATTTTTTTCTGTTATGACAGGTGATGATAGCCTGAGAAAAAGACCAATGAAAAGGGTTACACAGCCTTTAAAGGATATGAATGCAAATATAGACGGTAGAAATGAAGGCTCACTTCTTCCTATATCTGTAAGAGGTTCAAAACTGAAAGGTGTATTGTTTTTTAATGAAAAAGCCAGTGCACAGGTAAAATCAGCTTTACTCATTGCTGGAATGAATGCGGAAGGAAAAACTATAATTGAGGAGCCTTTCAAATCCAGAGACCATACAGAGAAGATGCTCCAGTTTATGGGAGCTCCAATAACTGTGTCTGAAGGAGAGGTTTACAGAGTAACAGTAAAAACCACAGAAAGACTGAACCCTATTGATGTTGAAGTTCCAGCAGACCCTTCCTCTGCCGCATTTTTTGCTGCTGCTGCAGTAATTGTTCCCAATTCTTCACTTGTTTTAGAAGAAGTGTTAGTTAATCCCACAAGAGATGGGTTTTTTAGAAAACTAAAGGAGATGGGAGCAGAGATTAGTTACGAAAATGTCAGAGAAAAAACAGGAGAACCTGTTGCTGACATACACGTAAGATATTCTCCTGACATCAGAGGTGTTAGAATAGGGAGAGAAGACATCCCTTCTATGGTTGACGAAATTCCTATACTCGCTGTTGTTGCCACTCAAGCTGAAGGAGAAACAATCATAACAGGAGCTTCTGAGTTAAGGGTTAAAGAAAGTGATAGAATAAAAGCTGTTGTTGAAAATCTTAGAAATGTAGGGGTTGAGGTAGAAGAGTTAGAAGACGGTATGGTTATAAAGGGAAAGCAGAAGATAAAAGGTGGATATGTTAACAGTTATAAAGACCACAGAATTGCAATGGCATTTAGTATTTTGGGACTTGTGTCAGAAGAGGGTGTTAAGATAAAAGATGCAGACTGTGCGTATATCTCTTATCCAGAATTTTTTGAGCATTTACAATCTGTCATTGAAAAATAACTATTTTTTTCGGTAAAAATATAAAGCTAATCCTCCAAAATATACTAATAGAAATGCACCGTAAACGATAGGTGAAAGAACTCCTTTTTGAATCATTTTTACCATGTAAGTGTTTATTATCAGATACACGATTGATATGACGATAACTATACTCACTAAACTGTCTCTATTTTTGGTTAGCTGAATACCTATCAGGAAACCAATTAATCCTATAAACATAAAAGGAATTCCGAAGAAAAATCTATCAGAGAGAACAGCAATAGCCTTATTTCTGCTGTTTGAGTTTAACAAGGAGAATAAAGTTTTGTTGTCCAGGTCTTCAAACTCATATTTTTTCATATACTTTACATCAACAATAAAGCTGTATTTTTTAAATTTTAGTAGATTAAAACCTTCCTTCCCTGAAATCTGTATATAACCATTTTCAAGGACAAGACTGTTTTGGCTTAATACTGCTTTTTTTGCTGTAATCGTAATACCCTTTTTTCGATTGTGAATAAACACATTCTTTAGAATATCACCCTTCTTTTGATTTACGTATATGGTTAAATCTTCAGATATCTTTATAAAATTTTTTTCTACTATAGAGTCAAGTATGTGTTTTTTTACATTTTCTGTTATTATGATTGCTCTTTCCCTGTTGGCGTATGGGATAATAAACAAACTAAAAACCAACGCAAGCAGGGTAAAAAGAACAGAGATGGAAAAAACAGGGAAGAGTAGCTGATTCTTTGTTATACCTGACGAATAGATAGCATATATCTCCCTATTTTCTCTTAGATTGAGACCTGTAAGAAGGGAAGCTATAAAAAATCCAAATAAAATTTGATATTTAAAAAATGATAGGTTGACAAATATAAGTATCTGAATAAACTTTATAAATCCTGCATAATAAACAATAGAGGGTAGATGCAGAAGTTGAGATGAAATAATAATAAGAGAAAATATACCTAACAAAATAAAAAAGTATTTAACAGTTTTTATGCTAATATACCTGTATAAAATTTTCATAGAATTGATTTTATCATACAGTTATCTATAGGATTTTAGTTTTTTTAAATGTTCTTTATAAGTTTTAGAAAAGATATGTTTCTTTCCATCCTTAGTAAAAAAGTAAAGATAATCTGTTTTTTTATAATTTAATACAGAATTGAGGGTATTTACAGAAAAACTGCTGATAGGGGTTGGAGGTAAACCTATATATACATATGTATTATATTTAGATTCAACCTTTAGCATTTCTTTTGTCAGTCTTCCGTTCCACAGTCCTGCAAGTTTGAGAGCGTATATCACCGTTGGGTCTATCTGGAGTTTCATTCCTTTTTTCAGTCTGTTTATTATAATTCCTGCTATTACTGGTTTTTCTTCTGCCACAGCTGTCTCTTTTTCAACTAAAGAAGCAATAATCATAATCTGGTAAGGGGATAGGCTTTTTAATTTTTTGCTGCGTAGCAGTGGTTCATAACTTTTTTTGAACTCTTTAAGAAATGTTTTGACAACATATTCAATATCTGGATTTTTTCTCAAGAAGTAAGTTTCTGGAGGAAAATAACCTTCAAAACTGTCCCCTTCAAGTGAAAACTTTTTTAGATTTTCTCTGCTAAACACATAATGGTAAAAAATTTCCTTTTTCAAAAATCCTTCTTTTTCAAGCTTTTTACCAATATCGATAAGGTCTTCTCCCGGCGTAATAGTAAAAGGAAAAAGTTTCTCCCTGCCCTTATACAGAATTTCCCAAACATCTTTGATACTCAAATCTCCTTCAAACTGGTAGTACCCTTCTTTCAAACTTTTGCCTTTTATTTTTGAGTAAATCAGAAAAACTGCCCTGTTTCTTATAATGCCCTTTTCCTCAAGTATGCGGGATATCTGTTTTATTGAGTATCCTTTCTTTATCTCAATATCTGTTGCTTTGATGCTGTGTTTATGATGTAGTTCTGTGAGGAAAAGCACCACTGAAAATGCAGAAAGAAAAATGAAAAAGCCCAGAAACTTTCTCATATTTTAAGGCTGTCAAGATATGTTTTCAGTATGTAAACGGCAGAAAGAGAATCTATCCTTTCTTTCCTTTTTGATTTTTTGGTTGTTTCTCTCAGATGTCTTTCTGCAAGGGTAGTTGTAAATCGTTCATCAATAAACTTTACAGGAATATCGGGAATCTCTTTTTTTAGCTTTTCTACAAATTTTCTCGTCTTTTTTGCCTGCTCTCCTTCTTCCCCTTTTAGTGTAAGTGGAAGACCAACAACAACCGTTCCAATGTCATACTCTTCTATAAGCTCTTTTATCTTTTCAATGGCCTTTTTGTCGTTTTGAATGGCTTTCAAAGGGTTTGCAGATATACCAAGGGGGTCACTGTAAGCGACCCCAATTCTTTTATCTCCAACATCCAAAGCTAAAACTCTCTTTTCCATCAGGCTGCTTCACATTCCTCACATCTTGAGGATATTCCTGCAAGTTTGTAGAGGGGACAGAAAGATATGATAGATGTAAACAGTAAAACAAATCCTACAACTTCAGCAATCTTAAATGCTCCACCTTTTTCAATGCCAAGATAGATGAATATAACGCCAATCAGAACCCTTAAAACTGCGTCCCAGAAACCCATCATAATGCTACCCTCCTACAGTAGATTTATACTGAAACCTCTTCTTTTGTTCCTACTACTTCTTCAGGATGGGCTATCCTTCCTAAAACTGCTGATGCTGCTGCAACAGCTGGCCCTGCCAGATAGACCTCACTATTTGGATGTCCCATCCTTCCTGTGAAGTTCCTGTTAGATGTTGATACGCAAACTTCACCTTCTGCAAGAATGCCCATGTGTCCTCCCAGACATGGACCACATGTGGAAGTGCTTATAAGACATCCAGCATCTGCAAGTATCTCTAAAATTCCTTCATGCATAGCCTGTTTATATGTTCTGTCAGATGCAGGTATAACAATACATCTCACGTCTGGATGAACCTTTCTTCCCTTTAAAATCTGAGCAGCAATTCTCAGGTCTGTTATCCTTCCGTTTGTGCATGAACCGATAAACACCTGATTTATAGGTCTGCCTGCCACTTCAGAAACAGGTTTCACATTTGACGGAAGATTTGGAGCTGCAACAACAGGCTCTATTTTTGAAGCATCAAACTCATACTCACAGCAGTATTTTGCATCTTTGTCTGCCTTTATCATCCTCAGTGGTTTGTTTGTTTTGTCCTTAAGCCACTCTAAAACTTTTTCATCTGCTTCCATAATGGCATTTTTTCCACCTGCTTCAATAGCCATATTTGTTATTGTAAGTCTTTCCTCAACAGGAAGGTCTTTTATCGCCTCCCCGTGGTACTCCATAGCCCTGTAAAGTGCACCGTCAACACCTATCTCGCCAATTACTGTAAGGACAAAGTCTTTTCCACCTACCCATTTTTGTCTTTTACCGTAAAATGTAAACTTCATTGTTTCTGGAACTTTCAGCCATGTTTCCCCTGTGGCAAATATGTATGCTATATCTGTAGAGCCAACACCTGTTGAGAATGCCCCAAGGGCTCCATAGGTGCAGGTGTGGGAGTCAGCACCCATTATAAGGTCTCCAGGAGCTATAAATCCCTTTTCAGGAAGTATAGTATGCATCACTCCAGAATCCTGCCCCTCAAAATAATTTTTGATACCCATCTTTTTAGCAAAATCTCTGGATATCTTTATCTGCTGAGCAGAAAGTATATCCTTTGGGGGAAAGAAGTGGTCCATAACAAGGGCTATTTTCTCAGGGTCGTGAACTTTATCTATTCCGTATTTTTCTAACTGTTTTATGGCAAGGGGAGCTGTTATGTCGTTGGCTATTGCTAAGTCTACTTTTACTGTAACCAGCTCTCCCGGTTCTACAAAATCTCTCCCTGCGTGTTCTGCAAGTATTTTTTCTGTCAGTGTCATTCCCATTTATCACTTCCTCCTAAAGTTAAGTATTTAAGTAATAAAATTAGTTATATATTTTAAACCTTTTTATGACCAATTACATCCTGTAGGAAATTTGAAAATCTGGTAAAATATCATATAATGTTAAGGCCTTAAACGGATGGGTGCCCGAGCGGCCGAAGGGGCAGCACTGGAAATGCTGTGTACCGTTTATCGGTACCGTGGGTTCAAATCCCACCCCATCCGCCAGAGATATAGATAAATATTGCCGGGTCCTGCCGGGCAGGGGCTGGTGAACCCCGCCAGGCCCGGAAGGGAGCAACGGTAAGCCAGTTTCCCTGCGCCGGACAGGGGTGCCCGGCTTTAGATAAGGTGGTTCAGATGCCTTTAATCTATGTTGTTGAAGATGATGAAGATATAAATGAGCTTTTAGAGTATAACCTGAGGAAAGAAGGTTTTTCAGTTAGACCGTTTCTCAGCAGTGTTAAAGCATTAGACAGCATCCACAAAGAAAAACCAGACCTTGTGCTTCTTGATATAATGCTTCCGGACATAGACGGTCTTGAGTTGTGTAAGATGGTCAAATCCAATCCTGAAACAGAGAACATTCCCATAATAATGATAACAGCAAAAGGGACAGAGATTGATAAGATAGTTGGGCTGGAACTGGGAGCTGATGATTACATCACAAAACCTTTTTCTATAAGGGAAGTGATTGCCAGAATAAGGGCGATACTGAGAAGGGTGAAAAAAGAAAGCAGACAAAATGTTTTGAGATTTGGAACACTTGAGATTTATCCGGAAAAGTTTGAGATGAAGGTTGATGGAAATTCGGTTGAGCTTACCTCAAAAGAGTTTAAACTCCTTATAACTTTGATTAATGCTGATGGGAATGTTCTGACCAGAGAACAGATTCTGTCAGATGTGTGGAAAAATGAACTTGACGTTTACGATAGAACAGTTGATGTTCACATAAAAAAATTGAGAGATAAATTAGGAAAACACAGTTATAGGATAGAGACTGTAAGGGGAGTAGGTTATCGCTGGCGCTCTGATTGAAAATTATCTAACCAAATTTTAAATTTATCCTATGGAGTATATAAAAAACAGCCAGTTTATCATATATATTGTCTCTTTAATCCTGACCCTTTTGTTGTATTTTTTGCTTATCAAAGTTAAAAAAATCTTCAGAAACAAACTTCATACAACTTTTAGAAAGGGAAAAAGAGTTGTTGAACGGCTGGACGAAACTACAGATACTCTCCTGAAGATTATTCTGTTTCTTATTGTTGTAAATATAATTTTTCAGCTTCCTTTAATTAAGGAATATGCCCATCCAGTTTTGAAAAAGCCTATCCTTGATACTGAGACTGTAAGGATAAGTTTATACTCCTTCATAAAAGGTATTTTTGTATTTTACATACTTCTTCTTATAACAAAAATAATCAGATATCTCGTTGAGATATACCTTGTTTACAAATCAAAAGGAAAAGAGATTGTTAGTTCTGTTGATATTCTGATATATAACTTTTCCCTCATTCTTATTGTTCTTATAACACTTTCTGTTCTTGGAATAAGCTGGAAACTTCTTATACCTATTGCAGGAGCTTTAGGTATAGGGATTGGCTTTGGCATTCAGGATATTGTTAACAATTTTGTGAGTGGTTTTATCATACTGTTCAGCAGAACAGTTAAGAGAGGTGACTGGATTACCCTTGGTGATAAATTTGGAAAAATTGTTGACATTGGTATAAGAACTTCAACCCTGAGAACCCTTGATAACATAGACATAATCATCCCAAACTCTCATCTTATATCGGGAGAACTGATAAACTGGTCTTACACAGATAACATCGTCAGACTACACATTCCTGTAGGTGTTTCTTACTCTTCAGATGTTGAAAAGGTAAAAAGAGTTCTGCTGGATATTGCTTATAAATCTGAAGATGTTCTTGAAGAGCCTCCTCCAGAAGTAAGATTTGTGGAGTTTGGAGACAGTGCCCTGAAGTTTGAGCTTCTTGTGTGGGTAGATGTCCAAAAAGTTCCTGTCCCTCTTGCAAAGAGTAATCTGAACTATCAGATA
>JALSNI010000015.1 GCA_026987075.1 Persephonella sp.
CTTCCTTTCAAGGTGAGGAACAATTTCAAGTAAGAGCTCTTCTTTTACTTTTTCTGGCAGGTCTTTAAACTTTGTGTATTTATTTACTCCATAGTAGTAAATAATGTCGTAAACCATACCCTTTACGTATTTAAAATAAAAGCTGTCTGTGATACGGAAAGCTTCTATAACTGCCCTGCTGTAATCAACGAGGGCGTCAACATCTATCCTGTGTATAACTCCCAATCCTTTACATTCTGGACAGGCTCCGTATGGGCTGTTAAAGGAAAACAGCCTTGGAGAAAGTTCAGCAATAGAAAACCCGTGCTCTGGGCAGGCAAACTTTTCACTGAACAGATAGTCTTTTTTTTCAGAAAGGTTATTTACTACAACAATGCCGTCCCCTAACTTCAAGGCCTGCTCTATACTGTCAACTAATCTTGACCTTATACCATCCTTTATGACTATCCGGTCTATCACTACCTCTATGGTATGCTTTTTGTTTTTCTCAAGCTGTGGAACTTCTTCCACCATGTAGATTTCACCATCAACCCTTACCCTTGGATATCCCATTCTTTTTATCTTTTCTATAATCTCTCTGTGCTGTCCTTTTTTCCCCCTCACAACAGGGGCTAAAATCTGTATCTTTGTTCCTTCAGGAAATTTTAGAACCTGCTCTGTAATCTCTTCTGGAGACTGGGAGCTTATTAGATTTCCACATTCTGGGCAGTGGGGCTTACCTACCCTTGCAAAAAGAAGACGGAGATAATCGTAAATCTCTGTTACTGTTCCAACAGTAGAGCGGGGATTTTTTGTTGTTGTTTTCTGGTCTATGGCAATAGCAGGAGACAGTCCATCAATACTGTCCACATCAGGCTTTTCCATCAGACCTAAAAACTGTCTTGCATAGGCAGAGAGACTCTCTACATATCTTCTCTGACCTTCTGCGTATATGGTATCAAAAGCAAGTGATGATTTACCTGAACCTGAAGGTCCTGTGATTACAATAAGTTTATTTTTTGGTATTTCAAGGTCAATGTTTTTCAGGTTGTGCTGGCGGGCTCCGTGTATAACAATCCTATCCATCAAAAACCTCCACAGGTAACTTAAACTAATATGATACAATGGGATATAAATATTTGTCTAAAAACATATATTTCAATAAGGAGGGGAAAATGAGATATTTACTTTCCATCTTCATTTTTTTCACCACTTCTGTTTATGCTATTGAGTTCAGCTACTCTGCAAAGTCTTTCTTATGGAAAGAGTATGGAAACAATGGAGAAGAACTACTGAAAGAAAGTGGATGGCTTCACGAATTTGGTTTTTCAGAAACTTTTGACGCTCAAATAATTTATATAAAGCCTTATCTGGGAGTAGAGATAGGAAGTGTCTCATATGACGGCCAAACTCAGTCAGGTATCCCTGTAAAAACAGACACTAACTACTGGGGGGTTTTGACAAGACTAACTATTGGAAAGGAATTTGATATTTTATTTGGTGAGACAGGCATAGGTTATGACTACTGGAAGAGAAATTTAGAAAGCTCATCTGTATCTACAGGTTATACAGAAACATGGAGCCAGCTGTACATTCCGGTAAGGGCAGGTATAAAATTTACAATTCAGGATACCCAGCTATATGGATTTGGTGAGTACAGAATAAACATGAAAACAAAAAACAATCCCAGTATTGTAGATGTTACCCTTGAACCAAAGACAGGCCTGTTTTTTTCTGTAGGTGGAGGCGTAAAAGTTAAGAAAATATCAGTAGAAGTTGAATACTCATACGATAAATGGAAAAAATCTGACCCAAAGCAGTACGGTTCTTCGTTAGTTTGGCAACCTGAGTCTAAAAGGCAGACTTTAAGTTTTACGATAGGTTACCAGTTTTAATTATCTCCCGTATCTGCCTACGAGATACGTCTGGGATATTATATGTCCTTCTATGGCATTTTTGACATCTTCCTTGGTTGCTCCCGGCGGCAGACCAAGTGTAGGGATGTCTATAGCATATATTCTTATAAAATATCTATGGGGCATACCCTTTGGTGGACAGGGTCCATCATACCCTATCCTTCCAAAATCGTTTAGCCCCTGTTTTATCATTCCATCTACCACAGAAACTTTAGGAAGGTTTTCCCTGAGTGTTGTTACGTAGTAAGGAATGTCATAGACTATCCAGTGAACGAAAACCCCAAAGGGAGCATCTGGGTCTTCCATTATTATCACAAAACTCTGGGTTCCCTGAGGAACATCTCCCCAGTATAGCTCAGGGGATATGTTATCACCATCACATGTATATCTCCTTGGAATAAAAGTATCATTCATAAAAGCTGAAGACCTTATAAAAAACGACGAACCTTCCTGATATATATCTTTTTTACCTGTTATTGTCTCAGCACATGCCGTAATAAATACAGCCCCCCATACAAATAAAAGCAACCTTTTTAACATAAGAATGACCTCCCTATATAGCCTTTGAAAATCTCTTTTCTTTTTTTGCCTTTGTATATATATCAAATGTAACGGCTATATTTCTTATGAGCAACCTTCCAGCAGGAGTAACGTCTATCCTGTCTGGATATATTCTCAGCAGTCCGTCTTTCTCAAGCTCCTTCAGTTCTTCCATCTCCTTAGCAAAATAACTGTCAAAATCTATCCTGTATTTATCCTCAATCTCTTTTTTGTACAGCTGGAAGTGTGACATAAGCCTCATAATAACATCTCTTCTCAGAATGTCATCTTCATTCAGTATCACACCTCTTTCAACAGGCAGTTTTCCCTGTTCAATCATTCCGTAATAATCTTTCAGCTTTTTGTGGTTCTGGGCGTAAGCATCGTAAAGCATGCTGATAGATGTTGCCCCAAACCCTAAAAGCTCTGCTTCGGCGTGGGTTGTGTATCCCTGAAAGTTTCTGTGAAGTGTTCTTTCTCTCTGGGCAACGGCTAATTCATCGTCTGGTTTTGCAAAATGGTCCATACCTATGAATATATATCCTGCATTAGTAAGCTTTTCAATAGTCATCTTCAGAATTTCTAACTTTTCCTGTGGAGGAGGGAGCTTTGATTCATCTATCATTCTCTGGAGTCTTTTCATCCACGGAACATGGGCATAATTAAAGTTTGCTATCCTGTCGGGATTAAGTTTTATAACTTTGTCAATAGTCTGGGAAAATGTCTCAACAGTCTGGTAGGGAAGACCGTATATCAGGTCAATGTTCACGCTTTCAAACCCTGCCTCTCTAATCCACGACATCACGTTAAAAATCATCTCTTCAGGCTGTATCCTGTTAACTGCTTCCTGAACCTTTGGATTAAAGTCCTGTATCCCAAAACTTACCCTGTTAAAACCTATCTCCCTTAACAGAAAAATCCTTTCTCTGCTCACATGTCTTGGGTCTATCTCTATAGAAACTTCAGCATTCCCATCAAAATCAAACCTTTTCCTGATTTCTTCCATCAGTTTTACAGTCTGGTCATCTTCTAAATAGTTAGGAGTTCCACCTCCCCAGTGAAGCTGAACAACCTTTCTTGATTTATCAATAAGAGAGCCCATTATGTCCATCTCTTTGAAGATATGCTCAAGATAAGGCTCAACCACTTCCTTTCTTCTGGTAATAATCACATTACATCCGCAAAAATGACATGCAGACTCACAGAAAGGAATGTGAAAGTACAGGGAAAGGGGTGTTTTCCTTTCGTTAGACTGAATAACTTTCTCTCTCCACTGCTTTTCAGTAAGAGCAGGGGAAAATTCCTGAGCTGTAGGATAACTTGTATATCTGGGAGCAGGTTTTGCATACTTGAGTATAAGGTCTAAATCAAATTTAACATCCTGTGGATGAAAAGCCATATCTGCCACCTCAAAAAATATTTTGTCAATTATACTATATATGATTTTGTAAAAGATTCCACATTTACCATTAAATCTATCATAAAGTCAGGTTAGTAAAAACTAACTTTTTTATGATTTTCCTCATAAACATTACATTTTAACGGTCATTTAATTGTTAGTTAGTATTTACTAACAGGAGGATAGAAATGAAAATAGCCCTGCCAGTAAAAAAAGCAAACGACAGTTATATGTTGTCCTCAAAATTCGGTAAGACTCCATTTTTCCTTATTTTTGACACAGAAACTGGCGAGATAAAAGTTATCAGAAACGAATATCAAAACGGCAGAGACATAGCAAATATCCTATCAAGTAAAGGAGTGAAAACAGTTATCACCCATCACATTGGCAAAGGAGCATTTAATCACCTGAAAAATCTGTGTATTGACGTTTACCACTCAGAAAACAAAAACATCCCTTACACAAAAGTCATACAACAGTTTAAAGAAAGAAATCTACAAAAAATTAAAGATGAAAACTTCAAACAGGAGGTCTAAAAATGGATTTGCTTACCCTGTCCCGTATTCAGTTTGGGATGACAGCCTTTTATCACTTTCTTTTTGTTCCATTAACACTGGGTCTTGCTTTTATGATAGCCATCTTAAAAACCATTTACCTGAAAAACAAAGATAAAAGGTACGACCAGCTTGCAATGTTTTTGATGAAGCTGTTTGCCATAAACTTTGCCGTGGGCGTTGCAACAGGTCTGACAATGGAGTTTGAGTTTGGAACAAACTGGTTCACCTACTCAAAGTTTGTTGGGGACATATTTGGAGCTCCACTGGCCATTGAAGGTCTGATGGCATTTTTCTTAGAGTCAACATTTATTGGTCTGTTCCTCTTTGGAAAAGACAGGGTTTCAGACAAAATGCACACCTTTGCTGCGTGGATGGTTGCTTTAGGAAGCACACTGTCTGCCCTGTGGATTTTGATTGCAAACTCATGGATGCAGACACCTGCAGGA
>JALSNI010000016.1 GCA_026987075.1 Persephonella sp.
CATCTGTCCTTTTTTTCCTATGATAATCCCCTTGTGGTTTTCCTTCTCAACATATATAGTGGCATTTATTATCACTAAATTTTTGTTTTTCTCTCCTTCCTGTATGCTTTCCACCTCTACTGCTGCTGAGTACGGCAGCTCCTGTCTTGTGTTCTGGAATATTTTTTCCCTTATTATCTCTGCAAGGTAAAATCTCAGAGGCAGGTCTGTTATCTGGTCTTCTGGGAAGAGGGGAGGTGATGGGGGAAGGTATTGTTTTAACGTTTCAACAAATCTGTCTATATTTTCTCCCTTTATTGCTGACATAGGAATAATCTCTTTAAAGTCATACTTTTTGGCACTTTCTTCTATCAGAGGGAGGAGCATTCTTTTATCTTTCATCTTGTCTATCTTGTTTATAACAAGGATTGTTGGTTTATTCAGCTTCTTTATGTAGTTTTCTAATATCTGCTCATCTTCTTTTGTCCAGCCTTTATCTGCTTCTATTATCAACACAATAACATCTGCCTCTTCCATACTTCCAACTGCAGATTCCATAACAACCTTTGTAAGCAGGTCTTTGCCCTTCTGAACCCCGGGAGTGTCCAAAAATATCATCTGTGCATCTTTGTCGTGCTTTACACCTAAAATTCTCATTCTTGTTGTCTGAGGTTTTGGACTGACAATAGACAGTTTTGTACCCAAAATATGGTTCATTATTGTTGATTTACCTACATTGGGTCTTCCAATCAGAGCAACAAAGCCTGCTTTGAAATCTTTGTTTTCCTGGGTCATACTTTTTCACCTTATATCTTTGTTTATTTTATATTTTCTGACAGGGCTTTAGATTTTGCAAATTTCAGTAATAAACCTCTTTTAGAAACAGTCCCTCTGGCGGAGCAATGTATATTCCTTTTGATGGGTCAGATGCTTTAAGGATGTCTTCTAACTGTGAAAGTGTCAGGGAGCCTGTTCCTACCCTCAAGGCATGAGCAACAATCTTCCTGACCATGTATCTGAGAAAATGGGAGGCGGTTACATAGATAAGTATCTCTTTCCCATCATACTTTAAATAAAGCTCCCTTATGTCCACTTCTTCTCTAAGATAATCTCCCTTTTTTGCAAGACTTCTCAGGTCTTTGTAAGACTTTATCATCTCAAGGGCTTCTATCATCTTTTTTATGTCTATTTTTTTTGAGACATACCAGCCAAAGCCGTAGAGAAAAGGGTCTGGTTTTGTGTATATCCTGTAAAAATATGTTTTTCCTTTTGCACTGAAGCGGGCGTTAAATGAAAGGGGAACCTCTTCAGCCTTTACAATTCCTATGTCCCGTGGGAGTGTTGCATTCAGATATTTGTAAACTTCCTGAGGTTCTCTGTACTTTTCTGTTTTAAAGTTTGCCACCTGCCCTAAAGCGTGGACCCCTGCATCTGTCCTGCCGGAAGCTATAAGGGTAATCTTTTCATTAAAAAGCTCCTCTAATTTCTCCTCTATAACCTGCTGAACAGTTATGTGATTAGGCTGTCTCTGCCAACCGTGGTAATGGGTACCGATATATCTGATTGTCAGTTTATAGTTGTGTTTTTTCATCTGACACTTTCAAGGAGCTGTTTTGCAAGATTTAATGTGTGGCGGTCTGTTTTTCCACTCAGCATTCTGGCAATCTCTTTCACTCTGTCCTCACTGCTTAACTGTTTTACAACAGCAACAGTCTCACTATCAGTAAAAACTTTATCAATATAAAAATGTCTGTCTCCATATACTGCCACCTGTGGAAGGTGTGTAATCAGTATCACCTGACAATCTTGAGACAGTTTTTTCAGTTTTTCAGCAAGATAAACAGCTGTTTTTCCTCCAATTCCTGTATCAACTTCATCAAAAACAAGGCAGTCCACATCACTACCGACAACAAGCTTTAGAGCAAGGGAGAGCCTTGAAATTTCTCCACCTGATGCAACCTCATCAACAGGTTGAGGCTCAAAACCTCTGTTAGCAGAGAAATAAAAATAAACACTGTCTTTTCCATATCTGTCTAAAGGTTTTTCTTCAATTTTTACAACAAACTGTGCTTCCTTTAGGGCAAGCTCTTTCAGGTGCTTCTTAATCTCCTCTTCTAACAGTTTTGCCTTCTCTCTTCTTATCTGGGATATCTGGTCTGCAAGAGTTTGGACATCTGCGTAAACTCTTTCCCTTTCTTTTTCAATCTCCGGCAGTTCAAACTCTAAATTCTTCAGGTAATCAACCCTCTCTCTGAACTGCCTTTTTAGCTCTATCAACCCCTTTTCATCTGTGTTGTATTTTGTTTCCAATCTGTTTATCAGGTTAAGCCTTTCTTCTATCTGGGAAAGCTCCTGAAAATCAACATCTATATCAAACCTTGACAGCTGATAAACAGCATCATCAATAATGGCTTTCGCCTCTTCAAGGGCAGACAGAACGTCGTTTATCTCTGGTGCATATGAAGATACCTTTGTAAGCTCCTTTAACACTTGTGCTATTTTATCTGAAACAGAGTCTTCATCTTCAGAGAGAATGTTCTCTGCACTAAAAACAGCTTCTTTTATTAGACTGACGTTACTCAGATATCTGTATCTGTTTTCTAACTGCTCTTTTTCTCCTTCTTTAAGGTCTGCTTCTTCTAACTCCTCTAACTGAAACTGAAGTATGTCTAACTCTCTCAATCTGTTTGACTGCTGATTTTTCAGATATTCTAACTTTTTTTCAATCTGTTTCAGCTTTTCAAACTGCTTCTGATACTCTTTTATAAGATTCTCTATCTGAGCGTAACTGTCTAATATCTCTCTGTGGCTGTCTTTCCTGAATAGAGAGTGATGCTGGTGCTGTGAATGCACTATTATCAGTCCATCTGATGCTTCCTTTAACGCAGAAAGGGTAGCCCTCCTGCCGTTTATGTAGTAATAGTTTTTACCCTTTTTTACTTCTCTTGCAAGGATTACCATGCCGTCTTCAGCATAACTGCTGTTTACATTTTCAAAGACAAGCTCAACGTAGCTACCGTCTTCAAAACCTCCTTTCTTTCCCAAAACAAACTCCACAGCATCAACAATCAGAGACTTCCCTACTCCTGTTTCACCTGTAAACACATTGAGCCCTTCAGAAAGCTCAATGTCAATCTCCTTCAGATACAAAAAGCTGTTTATCTTTATTCTGCTGAGCATTTTTCTATTTTAGTGTAAACTTTCGTCAAAAATTTTAAAACAATTTATTGTTATTTTCAGTCTGTTCAAATAAGATAATAGATATTTCAAATTTTGCGGAGTAGCCTTAATGAAGGAAGTAAAGCTGAAAATAGATGGCACAGAAATATCCGTCCCTGAAGGGACTACAGTTCTTGAGGCAGCAAAAAAACTGAACAAACTTATACCTACTTTCTGCTATCATCCTAAGCTTCCTGTTTTTGGTGGATGCAGAATGTGTCTTGTTTATGAAAAAAGATGGAAGACCAACATAATAGCCTGTGCAACTCCTGTTCAGGAAGGGATGGAGATTGAGACAGATAACGAAAAGGTAAGAAAAGAAAGAAGTTTTATATTAGAGATGCTGTTTACCAGACATCCCCTTGACTGTCCTATATGTGATAAGGCTGGAGAGTGCGACCTTCAAAACTGGGGAACTTACTACGGTCCCCAGAAAAATCCTTCCACAATTACTCCATTTGAAAAGATAAGACCAGAAGAAGACTGGGAAAGTGACTTTTTTGAGTTTGTGTCCAACAGATGCGTCCTGTGCCTCAGGTGTATAAGTGTGTGCAGTAATGTAGTTGGTGCAGATGCACTCTTTCAGGAAGAAAGAGGATTTGAGATACTGATATCTCCAGATAAAAAACCGATGGACAGTGAAAGTAGCTGTGAAGGTTGCGGGCTGTGTGTTGATATCTGTCCTGTTGGTGCAATACTGTTTAAACCGTTCAAGTTTAATGCAAGACCGTGGCTTTTGGAAGAAACTATCTCCTCCTGTGGAATGTGCTCAATGAACTGTCCAGTAGCAGTAGACCACAACGGCAGAGATATATACAGAATCCGTTCCACAGCAGACCTTAAAATATGTGCAGGGGCTTATCTTGGCTATGACATTTACAGAAAAAACAGACTGAAAGGGGCATTAAAAAACGGAGAGAAGACAGATTTTAATGCAGTATTAGATGAGATTGTGTCAGTAATAGGGAAAAAACCTCAGGAAACTGCTGTTATTGTTTCTCCATACTCTGGAAATGAAACTTTTTCAGTTCTAAAAAAACTGCAGGAAAAAACAGGAGTAATACTGAGCTCAACAATAACAATGACACTTCTGCCTGTCATCAAAGGCTTTATGGAAACATCTGGTCTTTACAGGTTGCCTGACGAAGATGAGATTTTAAATGCCGAAAAGATTATCGTTATAGGAAACGATGTGTCAGACACAAACCCTGTCATTACATATCTTTTCCACAAAAACTACAATGAAGGATTTGAAACAGGAAAGGATAAACAGATTACCTTCATAGGAGAAAAACCTCTCCACATAAACAAGCTTTATCCACAGATAATAAATAAAAAAGCCGAAGAAATCTCCACAGAGGATGTGGAAGCAGACGAAAAAACTGTTATTGTTTATTCAACAACAACGCTGAAAGGAGAAAAAGCCTATAAATTTGGAAAACTCCTTGGGGAAATCCACAAAAATACAGGAGCCAAAGTCCTTATACTTCCTCAGGAAGCAAACGGAATAGGCCTGATAAACAGCCTTGAGCTTGTTTATCTTCCTGAAGTGATT
>JALSNI010000017.1 GCA_026987075.1 Persephonella sp.
AAACAGGAAGAGCTGAATACATAACAGCAACAGACGAAGAAGCATTAGAAGGTTTTATGCTCCTGTCTAAAACAGAAGGGATAATACCTGCATTAGAAAGCTCCCACGCCGTAATAAAAGCTGTAGAGATAGCAAAAGAGATAGGAAAGGAAGGAATAGTAGTAATAAATCTGTCTGGTAGAGGAGACAAGGATGTGAGACAGGTAAGGAACTTTTTTGATACAAACCCTGATGTTTTTGAGAGGATACAGAAAAATCTGAAGGAAAAATACCAGATTTAAACAATATTTGCCACAAAAACCTTGCAAAATCAAAGATAGGATAAAGTTTATAAAAAGAAAAAATAGCTGGGGTATAGTAGAAGAATGATAGAAATAAAAAACCTTAACTTTGGAGAGCTTGAGAGATGGGTTCGCCAGCAAGGCTGGAAAAAGTTTAGAGCCCGTCAGATTGCAAAATGGATTTATACCAAAAAGGCAGGCAGTTATGACGAAATGACAGACCTGTCTAAAGATATAAGAAATTTTCTAAAGGAAAACACCGTCCTAAATGTTTTACAGCTCATCACATACGAGCAGTCTAAAGAAGACGGAAGCATAAAATTCCTGTGGAGACTGAAAGATGGGCATACAATAGAAACAGTATTTATTCCCGAAAGAAACCACTACACTCTGTGTGTCTCCACACAGGTAGGATGTGCAGTGGGATGCGATTTCTGTTTTACAACGAAGGACGGACTGATAAGAAATCTGTCAACTGCAGAAATTATAGACCAGTACATTCAGTCTCAGCGTTTTGTTGGACTGGAAAAAAGAATATCTAACGTTGTTTTCATGGGAATGGGAGAACCTCTTGCAAATTATGAGAATGTAAAAAAAGCAGTCCAGATTATGACAGATGACAGAATGCTGGGTCTTTCACACAGAAAGATAACCATTTCCTCCAGTGGGATAATACACCAGATTAAACGGATGTATCAGGACAGCTCTTTTCCACAGGTTAGACTGGCTGTTTCCCTGAATGCAGCTGACCAGAAAACAAGGGAAAAACTGATGCCTATATCTGAAACAAACACCTTAGAAAACCTGATGAAAACGCTAAACAGTCTTCCTGTGAAAACAGGATACAGAATTATGCTTGAATATGTGCTTATTAAAAATGTTAATGACAGACCAGAAGATGCCCACAGACTTGCAAAACTGATAGGAAAAAACAAAAGAAGATATAAGGTTAATCTGATACCTTTCAATCCCTATCCCGGCTCTCCATACGAAAGACCAGAAGAAGAGAGGGTTAACAGATTTCACAAAATACTGTGGCAGTACAACATTGGAGCATTTGTAAGATGGAGTAAAGGAAAAGATATATCTGCTGCCTGTGGACAACTGAGGAAGAAAGAGATAACAGAAAAGGTATCATTTATCACTCCTGCAGGTCTGAAAAAATAATTTTTATCATCCTTTTTCTTATAGCCCTGTGATAACATTTATAAAAAAAGCGGGGTGTATCGTTGGTTATAGATACAGTATGTACATACTGCGGGGTAGGATGTGATATCTCCTTTAAGATAGATAACGGTCAGATTATCAAAGCATTCGCAAAAAAGGAGGGAACAGTATCACAGGGCAAACTGTGTATAAAAGGGAGAAAAGGCTGGGAGTATCTGTACTCACCCTACAGAATAAAAAAACCCCGTATCAAAAAATCCTTCATAGAAAAACATATTCACCAGTTTCCCCAACATATAAAATCACAGCTCAGCAACTTAAAAGAATTTGATGGGAATTTTTACGAGACAGAATTTTCTCTTGCCTGCGAGATTGTAGCGTGGAAATTAAACCAGATAAGAGAAAAATACTCTCCTTATGCCATTGCAGGGATTGGAGGAGCAAGAACAAACTGTGAAAGCTCATACCTGTTCCAGAAGTTTATCAGGAAGTATATAGGCTCCCCCCACATAGATAACTGTGCAAGGGTATGCCATTCACCTTCCCTGAAAGGTATGAGAACAACTATTGGAGAAGGGGCAGCAACAAATCCTTTTGATGACATATACAAAGCAGAGTTTATTATTGTGATAGGTTCCAACACAACAGAAGCACACCCGATTGTTGCAAACAGAATAATAGATGCTGTGAGAGACGGCAGTGAACTTGCCGTCATAGATGTTAGACAGATACCTCTCTCGAAATTTACAAATTACCACCTGACCATACCATTTGAGTCTAACCTCCTCGTTCTAAACATGATGGCGCGGGTAATAATAGAAGAGGGTCTCTACAACAAAGATTTTATCAGACAGAGAGTTAAAGGATTTGAAGATTTCAAGGAAAAAATACTAAATGACCCATTTTCAGACCCTGAGCTTTTTAAAAAAATCAGAGGTTATGAAGATTTAGCTGAAAAGATAAAAGAGGTTGCAAGGAAGTATGCAACAAAAAAGTCAATGATACTGTGGGGACTTGGAGTAACAGAGCATATAGATGGGAGCTACTCTGTTATGGCAATAACTCATCTTGCACTGCTTACAGGAAACATAGGAAAAGAAGGAGCAGGATTAATGCCGCTGAGAGGTCAGAACAACGTTCAGGGAACCTGTGATATGGGATGTCTGCCTTACTTTGACCCTGATTACAGAAAACCAGAAGAAACAGGTCTTATGACCCCTGACATAATAGACGCAGTTTTGGAAGGAAAGATAAAGGCCATATATAACATAGGTGAGGACATTGCCCATATACATCCAAACCAGAATAAGATACACAGAGCATTACAGAAATTAGAATTTTTAGTAGTGAATGAGATATTCCCAAATGAGATTACCCAGTATGCAGATGTGATTTTCGGAGTAAAAAGTGCATACGAAAAGGAAGGAGTATACATAAATGCAGAAAGGAGACTACACCTTTCCCAGCCTGTCATTAAATCAGACCTTCCTGATGACTGGGAAGTATTATCAGAAATAGCAAAAAGAATGGGAATACCTGTTAACTACAAAAAATCTGAAGATGTCTGGAACGAAGTAAGAACAGAAGCTCCTGTCAGATTCTCTGGAGCATCTTATCAGAAGCTAAAGGAAAACAGATTAAAAGGGCTCCAGTGGCCTGTTAAAGAAACAGACACACCTGTTCTGCACATTGACAGATTTAGAACAGAAGATGGTTACGGCAGATTTCACTATAAACAGTGGGAAATGAGAGGAATGGTTAAAGAACTGCTGGAAAATGGAAAGTATGAAGACTTTTATTTAACAACAGGAAGAAACCTGATACACTACAACAACGCAGCTCAGACAAAGGAATGTATATCTCTTATATCCAAAATATCAGAAGACACACTGTTTGCCAGTGAAGAAGATAGAGAGAGGCTGAAAAACGCCACAAAAGTTATACTCAAATCTAAATGGGGCGAAACAGAGCCTCTAAAACTGAAGTTTGTTAGCTTCCTGAAAAAAGGAACCCTGTTTACCACATTCCATTTTGCAAAAAGTAAGATAAACTACCTGTTTGGAGATGAAGCAGATGTTTTTGTAAAAACGGCAAGGTTTAAATCTGTAAAGGTAAAGGTTATCCCGGTCCACTAAAGAAGTTTTTTCAGGTATAGGGCATTATTTGGAGCATAGGCATAAAAATCATTATTAAAGTAAACAAAACATTCCTTTGCCTTTGAATTTCTGATTTTATCTGCCCATTCCTTTAGCTCATCTTCCAAGTAGTTATATCTGTACCAGCTGTCCCTGCCGTGAAACCTTACATAGCAAAAGTCAGCAGTCTGTATAAAATCTTCCGGGAGTTTTGGAGCACTTACTGTGCAGAAAGCTATGTTGTGTTCCCTGAGCGCTGCACAAACCTCTTCATTCCACCAGCTTATGTGGCGAAACTCAACAGCATTTTTAAAATTGGTGTTTAACTGGGACAGAATTCTTGCAAGATTGTCTTTTGAGTACCTGTAACTGGGAGGAAGCTGAAACAAAAACACACCTGTTTTTTCTTTCAGATTTTCAGAAACGGTAGCATAAAACCTGTCTATCAGCACTTTCGTGTCTTTAAATCTTTTTATGTGGGTGATTTCCTTATTTACTTTCACAGAAAAAATAAAACTTTCTGGAGATTCTTTATACCACTTTTTTATGCTGGACGGCTTTGGAAATCTGTAGAAAGTTGAGTTAATCTCTACCGTATCAAACACAGAAGAGTAATATTTAAACCACTGGGAAGGTTTCAGCTCCTCTGGATAAAATCTCCCTTTCCATCCCCAGTAAAAGTATCCAGAGCATCCTATGTGATAACTTTTTTCCATCGGAGTATCCTTTTAACAGCAGTTAAAACTAAATATGCTACAGTTCCAACAACAAGTCCAGCAAGCAAATCTCCTAAAGGAGTAATCAGATTTTCTGTTATATGGTGAACAAAATCAACATTATGGGAAAATATTCCTCCACCAACTAAAAGCATCGCCACAGTTCCTACCACAGAAAGAGCTTTTATTACGTAAGGAAGAGAGACAACAAGATAGTAACCTACCTTATTTAAAAAGCCTGTATAATTTTCCATAAGAACAAGTCCAAAATCGTCCATTCTAACAATCAGAGCAACAAGACCATAAACCCCAACAGTTGCAAGGAAAGCTATGATAGAAACAGATATAACCTGAACCACAAAATCTTTATCCTGCACAGCAGAGAGAGCAATAATAATTATCTCAAGGGAGAGTATAAAATCAGTTATG
>JALSNI010000018.1 GCA_026987075.1 Persephonella sp.
TATTTTCCTCAGAGTTGTTGGAATGACCCTCAGACTTGTATCAAAATTAGTGCTTATCCTGTCAATAATGGCTGCTATATACTTTTCTTATCTTTATTTTTCAGGAGCAGGATAAAATATGTAATTACTGTTTTCTAATTTATACTTTACTCCATTTATAACAACACTACCCTTATCAAATTTTACCTGATTTACTGCATTATAGTCGTAATTTATCATAAATCTCTTTCTACATCCCCTCTTATCCATAACTGTTTTTAACCTTCTGCTAAATCCTTTAAAAAAACACTCCCCATAAGGAGAAATAACAGCAAAATCAGGATATCTATTTCCCTTAAAAACGTGTATCTCCCACTGGTCAGATGAAGACCTTGAAAAGTTTAAAAACACAAAAAACATAGCAGTAGAAATAAATAATTTATGAGAAACATTTATTTTAGATAACGCAACTGCTATCATCAGAAAAATATAAGTAATGACAGAAAATACAGAAGGGGAAAAGCCGTAATGGACAAAATTCCAGTTTGCAAAAAAGCTGTTTATATCAATAAATAACTTTCCTAAAAAATCCATCAGATACACAGCAGGAGAAAAAGCAAAAAAGGAAAAAAGATTAAAAACAGACAGAAACAGATACGGAAAGAGAAACAAAACTAAAATCGGCGTTGCAATAATTGTTGTGAGAGAAAACTTGCCAAAGTAGTAAAGAATTACTGGAGCCGTAAATAAAACAGCAATAACAGACATTAAAAAACTGCTGACTGAGTATCTGACAGCCACATTTTTATGCCTGACGTTTAACAGGTCTGAATAAAGGATAAGACCTAAAACTGCAATGAATGAGAGCTGAAAGCTGACACTGAAAAGGGAGTCTGGAGAAAACAGCAGAACAACAAATCCAACAAAAAACAGCAAATTTAAGGGGTTTACTTTCAGATATTTTAGCTTAGAGATGACGTATAAAATACCTAAAAAGGAAGCCCTCACAACAGGTATGTGAAGTCCTGTAAACAGGGGATAAACAGACAGAAAAACTAAAGAGGTGTAATATGAAAACCTCCTGTTAAATCTGAAAATAAACAGCAAAGTCAGAAGAATTATTCCAACGTGCATACCTGATATGGCAAGCAAATGGGATGTTCCTGCATTAATAAATTCTTCCTTTTCTCTACCTAAATAACCCTTCTCTCCAAAAACAAGGGCAAGTCCAAGACGGAACGTTTCGTCGCTGTAAGACTGTTTCTGGTAATTCTCAATTAGCCTGTTTTTCAGCCAGTAAACGATGTAAAAAGGATTACTGCTGTTATTTATCTGGGAAAAATATTTATAAGGATAAGTTTTTATATATCCGTCAGATATGTTTATCTTCCCAAAAAAGTAGACAGAAGAGCCTAAAAAAACTTCCCTGTTTTCACCTTTCAGGTAAACTTTAACTGTTTTGTGGAGCAGTTCTTTTCTGTCTGTCTGAACAACATAACAATCAAAAGCTGTAAACCTGTCAGAAACATAGGGAACAGAAGTAGTGATACAACCGATAAAACTGTTTCTGTAGAATTTATCTTCTAATCTCTCGTATTTTCCTATTGACAGACCAAGGGCAAAAACAGAAAAAAAGAAGACTGGAATAAATAAATTTGTTTTGAAAAACAAAAAAGAAAAAATAAGCAACAAAACAGGGAGAAAAACAGGCAGATTTAGAAAGTAAAGTTTAGAAAAGATTATTCCTGATGATAAAAACAGAAAAACCCATACAAAAAACTTTTCCATAATAAAAAGGGGCTAAAAAGCCCCTTTGGTTTTTAGAACATAAATCCTGCTTCTACACCAATAGATGTTCTGCTGTCTTTAGAGTTCCCTTTGTCGTCTGTAAATCCTTTCTTGTCAGTGTTTACATATGCAAACTCAGCTCTCACGTAAGTGTTTTTAGATGGTCTGTATGTTGGAGTAATAGTGAAAGACCAGGCATCGTCTCCTGCAACACCGTAAATACCACTTGTTCCATCGTTTACATATTCAATTCTCACAGGTATTTCAAATACGTCAACTTTTGCAGAAGCATACAGTGCTATACCGTAAGCTGAATCGTCATTTCCCGGAGTTTTTGCTGTATCATCAAGCCACTGGTAATCAAAGTTTACTCCCAAATCTATTCCTTCAACTGATGTGCTGAGAACAAAATCTACAAGATTTTTAGATGCTGCATAATCAAAATAGGAAATAGCATAGCTTATTCCGTTAATCTCACCTAAAGAACCAACTGCAAAAGAGTCCCTTGTATCCTGTGTATACTCAGCATAAACGTCTATTCCCTCAGCAACAGAGTAAGTTACTCTTGCACCAGGATATGTTACAGGCTGTGCCCACCACACAAGACCAAACATGTAGTTTTTATTGTCGTAAGTGTGGTAAAGCTCGTATCCTATGTTTGTAAGCAGAAGTCCTGCATCAATAGTCAGTCCTTCAATAGGTCTGATTGATACCCAGCTGTATTCAACACCAAACCCCGGATTTGGTAATGGAGCTAAAAGGTCTGGCTGTTTTGTCTGACCAAAGCTTGCAGTAAACCCTATCATAGAGTTGATTTTTGAAGTTAAATCAACAGCAAATGTGGAAACAGTAAAATAGTCATTGTTATTATTTCCAATGTTTGTTGTGTAAAAGTAACCTGCCGTTACACCTCCTGACATCTCAATATCAGAGTTTGCAACAGTAATGGTTCCTGCTTTTGCTGTCCCTGCAGCAATCAGACCTGCTGCTGCCAGTGATAACACTTTTTTCATCTGAAAACCTCCTTTCTTTTATGTTTTTATATTAATATATCAGAAAAAGGGGCAAAAGCCCCTATTTTTTAAATATTAAATCCTCTTTCACCGTGGGTTGCCTCATCAAGTCCCATGGTTTCTGTTTCTTCGTCAACCCTTGCACCACCAGTAACAAGGGAAGAAATAAAATACAGTATAGCTGTCATAACAGCTGTAAATACCACTGTAAATATTACAGATTCAATCTGAACAATTATCTGTCCCATTCTATCTCCATTCTGTAGTGGAGAACCGTCCCACGCAAGGGATTGGAGGGCAAAGAATCCTGTTGCAATAGCTCCCCACATTCCTGCAAGCCCGTGAACACCAAAGGCATCAAGGGAGTCATCGTAGCCAAGGGCTTTTTTAAGAACAAACACCCCAAACCATCCTATTACACCTGCCACAAGCCCTATAACTATTGCTCCTGCAGGGCTGACAAATCCTGCTGCTGGTGTGATTGCAACCAGTCCTGCTATAGCTCCAGATGCTCCCCCAAGGAGTGTTGGTTTTTTGGCTGTAATCCACTCCATTACTATCCATGCAAGGACACCTGCTGCTGTTGCAATATTTGTTGTAAGGAGAGCAACCCCTGCAACTTCATTTGCTCCAAATGCTGAGCCTGCGTTAAAACCAAACCATCCAAACCAGAGCAGTCCAGCTCCAAGGGCTGTCAGAACAACAGAAGATGGAAGTATTGCTGTCTTTTTGTAATCTTTTCTTTTTCCAAGGAGAATTGCAAGGACAAGTCCTGTTACACCAGCATTAATGTGAACGACTGTTCCACCTGCAAAATCTAAAGCTCCTGCATCAAACAGGAAACCTCCACCCCACACGACGTGGGCTATAGGAGCATAAACAAATGTTATCCACAAAGCAGTAAATACAATCCACGTGGAAAACTTCATCCTTTCAATTACTGCACCTGATGCAAGGGCTATAGTGATAGCTGCAAATGTAGACTGGAATGCTATAAACACCCATTCTGGAAATGCCCCAACACCGCTAACCTGAGTGTAATCAATACCGTTCAACAAGAAATACCTAAGGTCTCCAACTATTGCGTATAGAGCTCCTTCACCGTCTGAAAAGGCAAGGGAATATCCCCAGAGAGTCCACACAATTATCGCAACTGCATAAGAGGTTAACACCATCATAACTGTGTTTACTATGTTTTTTGACCTTGTCATACCGCCGTAGAACAGTATCAGACCACCTACTGTCATTAAAACAACAAATGCTGTTGCTGTAATCATCCATGCAGTATCACCTGTATCAATCTTCTGTTCCCCTGCAAAAGCAACAGCTGGAATAAGCATAGATAAAATACCTGCCAGTTTTGTTTTCATTCTAAACCTCCTTTTATACTATAAATTTTTTTTATAAAGCTTCTGTTCCTCTCTCTCCAGTTCTTATTCTGATAGCATCTTCAACAGGAACGATAAAAATTTTTCCATCTCCCACTTTTCCTGTCCTTGCTGCGTTCATAATTGCTTCCACAATTTTTTCAACCATTGAGTCGTCAACTACAACTTCCACCTTTATTTTTGGGAGAAAGTCAATTACATATTCTGCCCCTCTGTAAAGCTCTGTATGACCTTTCTGTCTTCCGAAACCTTTTACTTCTGTAACTGTAATACCAAAATTCCCCAGTTCAGAGATGGCATCCTTAACTTCATCAAGTTTAAAAGGCTTAATAATAGCCTCAACCTTTTTCATACCCAAACCTCCTGTAATATTTGCTTGTGTTATAAAATACAAATACTGTGCCAAAATAGAAGAATACTGAAAACTCAATACAGTTTAAATTTTCTATCAGGAAATAATACGATAATTGAAGAGATGTTTGCACAAAATGTATGCATAAAACAGATAACTGACTTTAAAATGTGCAGAAAATAAAAAAGCCCCCTTAAAGGGGGCTGTGGTTTTCTGATTAACGGGATTTTAGAATCCCATGTCTCCCATTCCTTCCATTCCAGCTCCCGGTGTTTTTTCTTCTTTTTCTGGAATTTCAGCAACGAGAGCTTCAGCTGTAAGCATTGTTCCTGCTATAGATGCTGCATTCTGTATTGCTGTTCTCACAACTTTTGTTGGGTCTATAATTCCTGCTTCCATCATATCTACATATTCACCTGTTGCAGCGTCAAAACCGTAATTTGTGTTCTCGTTGGCTTTTACTTTTTCTATGATTACAGAGCCTTCAAATCCTGCATTTGTTGCTATCTGTTTCAGTGGAACCTGACATGCCTTTTTGACTATGTCTATTCCCCACTTTTTGTCTGGGTTTTCCTCTTTAAGGTCACACAGTGCTTTTGCAGCTCTCAGCAGTGCCACTCCACCACCAGGAACAATTCCTTCCTCTACAGCTGCTTTTGTTGCATGAACTGCGTCATCTACCCTGTCTTTTTTCTCTTTCATCTCTGCTTCTGTTGCAGCACCGACTTTTATGATTGCAACACCACCAGAGAGTTTAGCAAGTCTCTCCTGCAGTTTTTCTCTGTCATACTCTGATGTTGTTGTCTCTATCTGGGCTTTAATCTGCTCAATTCTTGCTTTTATGTCTTCTGGATTTCCTTTTCCACCTACAATTGTTGTGTTATCCTTGTCCACAACAACCTTATCAGCCTGTCCAAGCATATCAAGGTCTACATTTTCAAGTTTAATTCCAAGGTCTTCTGTTATAGCCTGTCCACCTGTGAGTATTGCAATGTCCTGAAGCATTGCCTTTCTTCTTTCTCCAAATCCTGGAGCTTTAACAGCACATACTTTCAGGACACCTTTTATGTTGTTTACAACAAGTGTTGCAAGTGCTTCTCCTTCAACATCTTCAGCTATTATAAGCAGTGGTCTGTTTGTTTGAACAACTTTTTCTAAAACTGGGAGGAGTTCTCTGATATTAGATATTTTCTTTTCATAAATCAGGATGTATGGGTTTTCAAGAACAGCTTCCATTTTTTCTGGATTTGTTACAAAGTATGGTGAGAGATATCCTCTATCAAACTGCATACCTTCTGTTGTTTCAAGAACAGTTTCTGCTCCTTTTGCTTCTTCAACTGTGATTACTCCATCTTTTCCAACTTTCTCCATAGCATCGGCTATGATTTTTCCAATCTCAGGGTCGTTGTTTGCTGATATTGTTGCAACCTGTTCTATCTCTGTCCTTCCGCTAACTTCTTTTGACATTTTTTTCAGTTCTTCAACAACTATTTTAACAGCTTCATCTATTCCTCTTTTTACGTATACTGGGTTTGCTCCTGATGCAATTGCTTTCAGACCTTCTGCGTATATAGCCTGTGTAAGAATTGTAGCTGTTGTTGTTCCATCTCCAGCAACATCAGCTGTTTTTGATGCAACCTCTTTTACAAGCTGTGCTGCCATGTTTTCAAGTGGGTCTGTCAGCTCTATTTCTTTTGCAACAGAAACACCATCTTTTGTTACAGATGGTGAACCCCACTTTTTCTCTAAGATAACCTCTCTTCCTCTGGGACCAAGGGTAACTTTAACAGCATTTGCTAATTTATCAACACCTGCTTTCAGTTTTGCCCTTGCTTCTTCTCCATAAACAATCATTTTTCCTGCCATCTATTTCCACCTCCTTTATTTTTTTATTGTTCAATTATTGCAAGAATATCGTCTTCTCTGAGAACAATAAGTTCTTCCCCATCAACAACAAACTCATTACCTGCATACTTGCTGTAGATTACTTTATCTCCTACTTTTACTTTGAGAGGTTTGATTTCTCCATTTTCAAGGAGTCTTCCTTCTCCTACAGCCACAACTTCACCTTCTGATGGTTTTTCTTTAGCTGTGTCTGGAATGATAATACCTGATGGTGTTTTTTCTTCAGCCTCTTCTGCTGGTTTTACAACTACTCTATCGTAGAGAGGTTTGATTTTAGCCATCCTGCTCTACCTCCTTCTTTATTTTCTTTAGTTATTAAATATTATATTCTTTTTTTGGAAAAAATGCAATAAGCTTACATATAAAATATGATTAAGTTATACTCATATCTTCTCTAAACATAAGATTTTACAGGCTTTTCAGAGGGTATATTTTAGTCCGCTTTAATGACAGCGAGCAGTTTTTCCTTTATTTCTTCAATAAGCTTTTCGTCTGTTATCTTCTTTTTATCTTTTGTTCTGACGTAAAATGCATCTCTTATTCTCTCTCCCTGCGTAACTACTTTTACTATATGAACATAAAGGTCATACATGGCAAACACTTTGAATATGTCAAACAACAATCCAACTCTGTCTTCTCCAGATATGTCAAATATTGTGTAGACTTCTGACATCTCGTTATCAACTTTGACAAATGTTGGAGGGGGTATTACTGAAGCTTTGAACATAACATTTCTCTTTTTTGACAATTCCTCTAAAGTTATTTCCCCTTTTATGTACTGATTAAACAGCTGTTTAAACTGCTCAAACTTTTTGTCCTCCACCACTTCAAGGGAAGACGTTGAAATCTGAAGGTCAATAACAACAATACCGTCCTTCCTCATATAACTGTAAACAGAGAGTATGTTTATTCCCATGTAAGATATGATACCTGTAACAACTAAAAGTGGATTTTTTATTTTTTTGCTGTCTAAAACAATCAGAAGCTCTGAAAATCCAATACCGTATTTTTTTTCAAAGTAAAACTGGGGTTTCCCTGTCCTGAAGAGTAATTCTTCCATCTTGAGATGTTTTACAATGTCGTCAATAGGTGTTGACATCACATAGTAGTCTGAAAATCTTTCCATATGAAACTCTGCCCTTTCTTTTCCAAACTCTACTTCTAAAATAGCCCTGAGTTTCTCTTTTTTCTCAGCAAACCTTCTGTGATGTATCTCTTCATAAGAAACTTTCTGTTCAAGAACCTCTAAAGTTTTATCATAAAGTTCCCACAGAAGTGCGTTCTTCCAGTCGTTCCATATGTTTGGACCTACTGCATTGGCATCGCACCACGTAAGGACTGTAAGCATCTTTAGAAGCTCTTTGTTCTTTATCGTTTTTGCAAAATCGTTTATCACTTTTGGTTCGTTCATGTTTCTTCTCTGTGATATTTTCGCCATATCTAAGTGGTGCAGAACAAGAAAGCTGACTATTTCAGCATCTCTTTTTGGATAACCAAATCTGAGCATTATCTCTTTTGCCATCTTTGCTCCTAAAACGCAGTGGTCTGTCTTATGACCCTTGCCGATGTCGTGGAGGAAAACAGCCCAGGTTAAAAGGTCAACTCTCTCTATCTCTTTGAAAAGCTCATACATCATCTTTCTGTGGGGATGGTCAACCTTTTTTAGACTTTCTAACTCTTCAACTGCCTTTATTGCATGGGCATCAGTGGTGTATTTGTGGTATGCATCATACTGAAAGTGGCATCTCTGATAACCAAACTCAGGTATGAGGTCGTCCAATACATAGAAGTCCTGCATCTTCCTGAGAGTTTTTGCAAGGTTATTTGGGTCGGAAAAAAGCTTCTGAACCATTTTCCTTATTTCAGGGTCTTCTCTGTGTTCTCTGATTTTCTCTTCGTGTTTTCTTATGAGAAACTCTAACTCTGAGGAAAAGTCTAGATTATATTCTTTGTAGTATAAAAATGCTTTTAAGACATTTCTGAAATCCTTTTCAAATTTCTCTCTGTTGAATACATCTATCTCCATTGTTGTTCTTGAAAACACAGCATCAATAGGCTCAAATATCTCTAACTCTTCTTCTTCTGTGAGAGCTTTTAGTATCCTTTTTGTTATGGTGTTTATAGATTTTGCGTATAGATAGTAAAGCCTCATCATCTTTTCAACGCTTTCCCTGAGGCTTTCCTGGTCGTAGGGATGCTGGACATATCCAAGTTTCTTTGCCACTTCTTCCTGAAGGGGTCTAACCAAAACATCACATCTTTTGTTGCATATCAGGTGCATCTCATTTCTAAGACGGAGTAAAAAGTTATAGGCACGAATTAATTCCTGATACTCTTCCTCCAGTATTATGTTTTTGTCCACAAAATATTTGTAGTCAGGAACGTCATCTAAAACCCTTGCTATCCAGAATACCTCATGAAAATCTCTCAGTCCCCCTTCTCCTTCTTTAACATGTGGTTCCATCATGTATATGGTAGAACCTGTTCTCTGGTATCTCATTTTTCTTGCTCTGAGCGTTGCATCAATGTATGCAGACTTTTTCCTTCTTATTAATCTCTTGAATCTTTTTATAAGGTCGTTATATATTTCCTTATTCCCTGCAATAAATCTCCCTTGAAGAAGGGATGTTGCTACAGTTAAATCTTCTTTTGAGAGTTCAAGGAATGTTTTTATGTCCCTTGGAGAAAATCCAATATCAACCTTCAGGTCTAAAAGTGCGTAGTAAAATGTTTCTATCCCTTCCTTCAAACTTTCAAAGTCGTCAGTATCAAACACTAAAGATATATCTATATCTGACTTAAAACACAGCTCCCTTCTACCATATCCCCCTAAAACAACAATGCATATTTTGTTTATTTCAGGAAAGGACATCTTTACAAGCTCTTTTATTGTCTCATCAGTGAGGTCAGACAAAGCTCTTACTACCTCAAGGCCTGTAGCTCCAGACCTGTGCATCTGAATTATCTGATATTTTTTATCAAAGTAATTTTTTATAATCTCTTCCTTTTTTTTCAGAGCTTTATCTATCATTTTCTTCCTACCTTCCTTTTAATTTCGTCAATGGAAATTTTATAATATATAGGTCTGCCGTGGGGACATAAGTTAGGATTGTCTGTCTCTATCCATAGTTTAAGCAGTTCTTGAGCTTCCTTATCCTCTAAAATGTCTCCTGCTTCTACAGAACTTCCGCAGGCTATCTCTCCAATAAAAGCATCAATTTCTGCATCTATAAAATCACTTTCTAATATGTTGAGTATAAAATCTTTTACTTTTTTTTCTCCTATGTTTATAGGAAAACCTTTTATCAATATGCCTTCTTTTTCTATGCCAAACTTTATTCCTAATCTTTCTAAATAATCCTTTAAAGAAGACAGCTTTTCAATCTGGTATCTGTCAAGTTTTATTTTTAAATTACTGTTATTTGATGAAGGAATATTCCCACTTCTAAACCTTCTCCTCAAAATCTCATAAAAAATCCTTTCGCTTGCTATGTGTTGGTCTACAAAATAAACATCTCCACAGCAGTAAGCAACTATAAATGTGTTTTCAATCTGTCCAAGAATTTTAAATTCAGAGTTATATTCTCTTTTTTTCTGTTTAATCTGAAATGTTATGTTTGGCTTTTCTAAAGATTCTAACGATTTTTTGACTAACTGGTAGACAGGTTTTTCTTTTCTAAACTTCACTTCTATTTTTGCAGGGTGGACATTATGGTCTACAAAATAAGGGGGAAGTTCTAAAAAAAGAACAAAAAAGTTATGACCTACTTTAGACTTTATCAGTCTCAAAAGAGATTTGTTCTTAACAGGTCTTCCATTTACATATATGTAACCCTTCCCAACAGCATAGTCTGAAGATAAGTAACCGTAACATTTTCCTGTTTTGTCTTCATTTTCAAAATAAATCATATCTTCTATCTGTGGGAAAAGTCTTCTTATCCTTCCCTCTGTGCTTTCTGGAGATAAAACATACTGAGTTTTACCGTTAACAGAAAATCTAAAGTAAACGTTATTGTGATAGATAGCATATCTTATAAATACTTCCATTATGTGTTTTAACTCTGTTTTCTCAGACTTTAAAAATCTCTCCCTTACAGGAAGATTAAAAAATATGTCCTTTACTCTAACTGTTGTTCCCTGAGGGGCTCCAACATCAGAAAAATGTTTAATCTCTCCTCCCTCAACATATAGTTCTTTTCCTAAGGTAAAATCTTTGTGTCTGGAAATAAGATAAAATCGTGATACAGAGGATATACTGGAAAGAGCTTCTCCTCTAAATCCATAACTGTTCACTGAAAAAAGGTCGTCAATCTGGTAAATCTTACTTGTGGAATACCTTCTTACAGCTTCTAAAATATCTTCTGGATAAATTCCTGTTCCGTTATCCTTAACTTCAATAAGTTTTTTTCCACCTTTTTCAACATTAATTTCTATGCGGGTTGCTTTAGCATCTAACGAATTTTCTATCAGTTCTTTTAACACACTTGCAGGTCTTTCAACAACTTCACCAGCTGCAATCTTATTAATAACTTCTTCTGGAAGTTTTTTTATCCTCATCACTAACCTTGTAAATCCTTTTATAGGAAATAATATTATTTAATGCATAAATTATAATGGATAAAAAAAATCACAAGGAGGGCTGAAAATGGCTGTAAAAAAATTAGAAAAGTCAGAATGGGAAAGCTATTTTAATGAATTTGACAAGAAGTATAGGGAGGGACAGATTTCAGCTAAAGAAGTGCAGATAGAAATTGTAAATGAAGAGATTGGAGACCAGGTAGAAACATGGTGGCAACCCCTTGTTGGATTATCTTATGACCCAAAAGACGACGAGTTTGAAGTGGCAGCGGAAAGACACGACCATCTGATACACAAGCCTGTTGAGATATACGTTGATGAAGACGTTGATGGCTTAAAAACAGTTGAAGTGATTCAGGAAGACGGAACAAAACATATCATAAAACTGAAAACTCCTGAGGCTCTACCTGAAAAGTAAAAAGGATAAGGGGGAAGTTACATTCCTCCCTTTTATAGAAAAATTTTTCGCCTAAAACCCATTGCTTTAGCAATGGGATACAGGCGAAACGGCGTAAGCCGTAAATTCGTTTTAGCGTTTTTTTTTCAGTTTTAACTTAAAAGGCTTGCTCGTGTCTTTACCATACCATAATAGTATGGTTGAAATAAAGAGTAATAAGCATTCTAAATGGCAAACAGCTTACCATATAGTTTGGATACCAAAATATAGAAAACCTGTTTTAAAAGGTAAGGTTGAGGAAAGATTGAAAGAGTTAATTTTTGAAATAGCCGATGAGTATGGTTTTGATATATTAGCATTGGAAATAATGCCAGACCATATACATCTGTTTGTATCAGCCCCACCTAAATATGCACCTGCAACATTAGTTAAGCTGTTTAAGGGAATAACTGCAAGAAAACTCTTTAAAGAGTTTCCACAGTTGAAAAAGCAGTTTAGGAAAGGACATTTGTGGACACCCTCTTACTATTTAGGAACTGCTGGAAATGTATCAGCAGATACAATAAAAAGGTATATACAGGAATGTCAAGGAAAGTAAAAAGAAGCTTAAGGATAGAGTTGAATAATATAGACCAAACAACACAAGTAATATTAGGATATCTAACCTATCACGCAGGAAAACTTTGGAATGAAGCAAACTACCTTGTAAAAAACAAACTTGCAAAACCTAACCAATATGACCTATACAACAAGCTAAAAGATACATCTATGCACAAAAAATCACTACAAAGCAGAACAGCACAAATAGTATTAGATGAGCTATCAAGAGGTTGGCAAAACTTTTTTAAATTCTTACAAGCACCAGAAAAATATCCATCACCAGTAAAACCACCAAAATACAATAAGAAAAAATCACCACACAGACCAGTAATATATGATAAAACAGGATTTAAGATAAAAGGGAACATCATAAAACTATCTATATCAAAAGAGCTAAAACAGCACTTAAAAGAAAAACACAGCATAGATATAGACTATCTAACTATAAAAACAGGGTTAGACTTAAGTAAGTTAAAGATTTTAAACATCCAGATAATCCCATACAAAGCATATGGAAACATTACTTACAGGCTAAACATCGTATATGAGAAAGAAATAGAGGAATTAAAACCACAAACAGATAAAATACTTGCAATAGATTATGGAGTATCAAACTTTGCCACTATAGTAATGGAAAACCAGCCAATAAGCTATATAATGGATGGCAAAGGAATACAGTCTATATTAAGAAAATACCTAAAGAAATTAGCTAAATGGCAAAAGAAAAGAGATAACCTATTAAACAAGGGATTACCAACTAATAGAGTAGATAAAGTACTCCATAGGATACAAAAAAGAATAAACAACCTAATAAGAGATTTTAGTCATAAAGTTTCAAATCTGATTGTAGAACTTGCTAAAAAATACAATGTTTCAACTATAGTAATAGGCAAATTACAAGAAAGTAAAAATAAAGAAAGTAAACTATCAAGCATAATAGACCAGATGTTAAGTTTACTGCCACACGGTAGAGTATCAAAGCAGATAGAATATAAAGCAAGTGAATATGGAATAAAAACAATACTTGTAGATGAGAGCTATACTTCAGGTGTGGACAGTTTAATTAAACAGACTGTTTCAAAAGAAAATTACACACCTGAAGCGAGGAAGTATAGAGGATTGTTTAAGAGCATATTAGTGGTAATCAATGCAGATGTAAATGGAGCAAGGAATATACTTAAAAAGTTTAAAAAGAGTTTCCACGACTACATTACAGGATTAAGGCAAACTATAAGAATAAGAGTATTTGGAAAACTTAAAAGTAGCCGTGAGTCTGTCCAAATATATGGACAGATAGGGGTAGTAAGGTGTGGTGACCACCTGTCAGGGATAAGGCTTACATTAAGTAAGCAAACTCCCTGTGAAGCCCTTGACTTTAGTCAAGGGTAGTTCACTTCTTCATCAATACAAAACAGCTCTTTACCTTACCGCAACATCTGTATTCCACAAACCTCAATAGGACAGTCTTCAATACAGCAAAGATTAGGTGAAATATTAAAAAACTGATACAGATTCAGAATAGGAGATTTTTTTAATGGTGGCCAAGGGCGGAATCGAACCGCCGACACCGCGGTTTTCAGCCGCGTGCTCTACCAACTGAGCTACCTGGCCACTTTCTGGATTAAATAGTTTATATCCAGTTTCTGTCTGTGTCAAGGGGGTGTATCGGTTCAATACATGGTGAACACCTAACCAGTAAAAAACAGTTTTGAAAAAGAAAATTTTTCTATAAAATTTAATGAGAACAAAGTTACAGGTTTGAGGAGAGAAGTTGTCTTTGATTAAAAGAAGATTTGAGGAAAAGAAACCCCTTATATGTTACTTTATGGCTGGATACCCATCTATAGAAACAAGCATTCAGGCAGCCTCTACACTGATTGAGGCAGGGGCAGACATATTAGAGGTGGGTCTGCCGTTTTCTGACCCTGTTGCCGACGGTCCCACAATACAGGTTGCCCATGAAAAGGCAGTTAAAGACGGTATAACTCCTGTAAATGTCTTCCAGATATGTTCCCGTATAAAAGATAAGTATCCAGATGTTCCACTAATACTTATGACTTATTACAACCCCATATTTGTTATGGGAGAAGAGAAATTCTGCACCCTTGCAAAAGAAAACGGAATTGATGGTTTTATTGTTCCAGACCTTCCACCAGAAGAAGCTGAAAACTTTAAAAATGTTGCCAACAGCAAAGATTTAGAAACTATATTTCTACTTGCTCCAACATCTCACGAGAAAAGAATAAAAATCATTGGCAGTATGAGCGACAGCTTTATATATTATGTCTCTCTGACAGGAATAACAGGAGAAAGGGAAACTCTTCCATGGGAAGAACTTGAAAAAAAAGTAAAACAAATAAAAAAGATAACAGGGAAAAAAGTGGCTGTTGGATTTGGTGTTTCTAAGAAAGAACATACAGAAAGATTATCTAAGATTGCAGATGGTATTATCGTAGGCAGTGCAGTTGTTAAACTACAGGGAAAAGGAGATTTAGAAGGAATAAAAAATCTGACTAAACAGCTTAAAGAGGGTATGGAATGATTACTGTTGTTGATTACGGCATGGGTAATCTGAGGAGTGTTGCAAAAGCCCTTGAAAAGGTTGGTTTGGATGTGAAAGTTTCATCAAAACCTGAAGAGATAAAAAATGCAAAAGGTATCGTTGTTCCCGGTGTTGGAGCTTTTGGAGATGCTATGCACAACTTAGATAGACTTAACCTTCTGCAACCTGTTCTGTCTGCCATAAATGAAGGTAAACCATATCTTGGCATATGCCTCGGTCTTCAGATACTATTTGAGTATGGGTATGAGTTTGGAGAACACGAAGGACTGGGAGTTCTAAAAGGAAAGGTGGTCAGATTTGAAAACAGAGAAGGCTATAAAGTCCCACACATGGGATGGAATCAGGTGTGGATAAAACAGAAAGAAGGCCTGTTTTCAGGTATAAAAGATGGTGAATACTACTACTTTGTCCACTCTTTTTATGCTGTTCCACAAGATGAAAAAGATACAGCATCTATTACAGACTACATAGTAAATTTCTGCTCAGCCGTCCAGAAAGATAACATATGGGCTGTCCAGTTCCATCCTGAAAAAAGCCAGAAGGCAGGTTTAAAACTGCTTGAAAACTTTAAAAACTTTGTTAAAAGGGAAGGCTGACCAAAAGTTTATGGACTTTTTAGAAAAACTTAAGAAAGAGCTTAAAGAGATTAAAAATAAAAATCTCTACAGAGAAAGAGTCATACTTCCTGAAGATGTTATTGATTTTTCTTCTAACGACTATCTGGGACTTAAAGATGATTTAGAAACAAAAAAAGCTGTGTGTGAAAACATAAGCAGACTGTCTGTTGGAAGCGGTGCATCTGCTCTCATTTCAGGTTATACGCAGGTGCAGAAAGATTTGGAGGAATTTATTGCCCACTTTAAAAAAACAGAAAGCTGTCTCGTTGTTGGTAGTGGATACCTTGCCAACACAGGACTGTTGCAGGCATTAGCAACAGAAGAAGACATTATATTCTCAGACCAGCTCAATCACGCATCAATTATTGACGGAGTAAGGCTGTCAAAGGCCAAAAAGATTATCTACAGACACAACGACATGAACGACCTTGAAGATAAACTAAAAAAAACAAACTGCAGAGGGGCAAAGTTTATTGTTACCGATGGTGTATTCAGCATGGAAGGAGATATTGTAAACTACAGAGAGCTGAAAACTTTAGCTGACAGATACAGGGCAGTTATCATAATAGACGACGCCCACTCAACAGGAATATTGGGGGGTGGAAGAGGCACACTGTTTCATTTTGGGATGGAGCCTGAGGGGAATGTTATACAGGTAGGAACCCTCTCAAAAGCAGCAGGAAGCTACGGAGCATTTATATGCGGAAGTAAAACACTGATAGAATATCTGATTAACAGAATGAGAACACAGATTTTTTCAACAGCCCTGTCTCCCCTTCAAAATTTTGTATCACTGGTAAACATGAAAAAATTATCTCAGGAAGCTTTCAGAAGAGAAAAGCTGTTCAGGCTTACCAGATTTTTAGTTAAAAAAGCAAAGGATGCTGGCATTCCTATCAGATACTACGGAACACCTATCCTGACCCTTATAGTAGAAGAAGAAAAGAAAGCCCTTTTTGTCAGAGATTACCTGCTTAAAAACAGACTGTTTGTTCAGGCTATAAGACCTCCAACAGTTCCGAAAAAAAGCTCAAGACTTCGTATAACAATTTCATACAAACATACCGAAAATGATATAAATTTACTGTTAAAATGTTTAAAAACTGCTTTGGAGAGCTACCATGGGTAGGGAAATTATAGAAGAGTTTGAAAGTGAAAAGGGAATAAAAGTCACACTTGAGTATGACAACGAAAAAGAGATATACATAATGACCATATACAAAGATACAGGAAAGATTGTTTTTCAGGGCTCAATGAAAGAGATTCAGCAGCAGGCGGAAAAATACTTTGTTAAATCCCTAAAAGACATAAAAAACAAGATGGAAATAGCCCTTTTAGAAGACCTGTTTAACAGATAAAGGAGAAGAAGATGAGGATAGTTATTTTAGACGCAAAAACATTAGGAGATGATATTGACCTTTCTGTTTTTGAGCAGTTCGGGGATGTAGAAGTTTATCCAACTACTGCTCCTTCTGAGCTTTTTGAAAGGATACAGTTTGCAGACATTATAATAACAAACAAGGTTGTAATAGACAAAGAAGCAATAAATACAGCAAGAAATCTGAAACTGATATGTGTAGCTGCAACAGGATACAACAATGTTGATGTCCTATACGCCAGAGAAAAAGGAATAGCTGTTACAAATGTTGCAGGGTATTCCACAGAAAGCGTCGTTCAGACAACTTTTGGTATGCTTTTTTATCTGCTTATGCATCTTAGATATTACGACGATTATGTAAAATCCAGCAATTATTCCCACAGCGACATATTTACACATATAGGCAGACCATTCTGGGAGATAAACGGAAAAAGATGGGGAATTATTGGACTTGGAACGATAGGAAGAAGGGTTGCACAGGTAGCAGAAAGTTTTGGGTGTGATGTTATATACTACTCAACTTCTGGTGTAGAAAGGGAAGAAAAATATCCAAGGTATCCTTTAGATGAGCTCTTGAAAACCTCTGACATTGTTTCTATTCATGCCCCTTTAAACGAAAAAACAAAAAATCTAATAACAATAAAAGAGCTTGGGCTGATGAAAAAAGATGCTATTCTCCTCAATCTTGGAAGGGGCGGTATAGTGAATGAAAAGGATTTGGCTATCGCTTTAGATAGCAACATGATTGGTGGAGCAGGATTAGACGTTTTAGAAAAAGAACCTATTAACCCTGATAATCCCCTTTTGAAAATAAAAAACAAAGAAAAGCTCCTGATAACACCTCACATAGCATGGACAAGCATTGAAGCAAGGAAGAGGCTTGTCAGTGAAATTGTGGAGAACATCAGGGCATTTTT
>JALSNI010000019.1 GCA_026987075.1 Persephonella sp.
GGGCTGTAGTTTCTAACATACCCGGAACAACAAGGGACGTGATTGATACACTTTTTGAATGGAACGGTCACAAATTCCTGTTTTTAGACACGGCAGGCTTAAGAAAAAAATCAAGAGTTGATTACGGCGTAGAGTTTTTCAGTGTAGGAAGAACACTTGAAGCAATAAAAAAAGCTGACGTGATTGTTCACGTTATAGATGCACAGGAAGGAGCTACAGAGCAGGACACAAAGATTGCTCATCTGATTCAAAAATATACAAAACCTGCCGTTATTGTGATAAACAAAATAGATACAATCCCCCAGAGAAAAGAGATATTGAACAGAATAAGAAATCAGGTAAGAGAAAAGCTGTATTTCATCCCCTATGCCCCTATTCTATTTGTTTCTGCAACACAGAGAAGGGGAATAAAACAGCTCCTACAGGAGATAGTAGAAGTTTATAATCAGGCATGGAAAAGGGTAGGAACAGGTCAGCTCAATAGAGCACTCCAGCAGATACTGTCTCTGAGACATCCTCCATCTTACAGGGGCAAGCCTCTAAAAATTTATTACGGAACACAGCTTGAAGGAAAACCTCCATGTTTTCTCCTGTTTGTAAACTATCCAGAAGGCTTTAAAGAGCATTACACAAGGTTTTTAGAAAACAACCTGAGGGAAATACTTGGATTTGAAAAAGCACCTATTAAATTAATCTTCAGGGCAAGGGAAAGCAGGTATGCAGGGGGTAACTAAATGGAAAGGCTAATTGTAGTATCAGCAATACTTCCTATACACCTTCAGAAAGAAGGGAAGGAATATACTGTAAAGGTCAGTCCTGGAGGGTTAGTAACAGCCTTAAAACAGGCTCTAAAAAAAAGACAGGCTATCTGGATAGGATGGGCAGGGGTCAACAGACTTAATAAACAACTAAAGGAGCTGATAATAAAAGAAGGAACAAAGGAAGGGTTTATACTGTATCCTGTTCCATTTACAGACGAGGAAAGAAAAGACTTTTTTGACGGTTTTTCTAACGGGATAATATGGCCTTTGTTTCATACTTTTCAGGCATATGCAAGATTTGAACCTTCCTACTGGAACGCATATAAATCTGTTAACAGAAAGTTTGCACAGATTATTAAAAGGGTTGTTCACAGAGATGACCTTATATGGGTTCATGATTACCATTTTTTCCTGTTACCTGAATATCTCAAGAAATTTGGAGTTAAAAACAAAACAGCATTTTTCCTTCACATCCCATTTCCCAGCCCAGAGATGTTTTTCAAAATCCCATGGAGAATAGACCTTTTAAAAGGACTTTTACAGTATGACCTTATAGGTTTTCACACATACATTGACAGAAAGAACTTTTTAGACTGTATAAATGAGCTGATAGAAAATGTGAACATACAGATTAAAGAACCTGTGACCCAAATTTCCTATAACGGCAAAACAGTTAAAATCGGCGTATTCCCTATCAGTGTAGACTTTGATTACTATGAAAGGGAAGCACAGAAGGCAAAGCCTTTAGACAGGAGAAGAAAAATAATTTTAGGAATAGACAGACTTGATTATACAAAAGGACTTATACATAAACTGAGAGCTTACAGACTATTTCTTCAGAAATATCCAGAGTTTCACTGCAAAGTAAAGTTAGTGCAGGCTGTTGCTCCAAACATAAAAAAACTGCCAGAGTATGACCAGCTAAAAGTTGAGTTTGAACATCTGGTCAGCAACATTAACGGAAAGTTTGGAACAGATAGATGGACACCTGTCCAATACATATCAAGGAGAATAGAGTTTGAAAAGCTTATAAGATACTACAGATATTCAGATGTATGCTGGGTCAACTCTATAAAAGACGGTATGAACCTTGTAGGAAAAGAGTACGCAGCAGCAAACATTGATGAAAGAGGGGTTCTTCTTCTTAGCGAGTTTGCTGGGGCAGCAACAGAGCTTCACAATAACTGTATTTTAGTAAACCCTTATGATATTGAAGGAACAGCATATGCCATTTACAGGGCATTAACTATGTCTTCAGAAAAAAAGAATCTGATGATGAAAAGGCTGAGAAAACATATCAGAAAGTTTAACATAGGATGGTGGAGCAACGCATTTTTGGAAACAGCTTTCGGCAAAAAGATTGAGGACTTTCCAATATTAGAGGATGACATTCCCCTTCACGAAGTATTACAGCTCCTTTGAGTTAAGAACAAAAGTAACAGGCCCGTCATTTTCTATAAATACTTTCATGTGAGCAGCAAAAATGCCTGTCTGAACAGGAACAATCTGGGACATTTGCTCCACAAAACGATTATAAAGTTCCTGTGCCCTTGAAGGCTCTTCTGCATTTTCAAAGGAAGGTCTTCTACCTTTTTTCAGATTTCCTGCCAGTGTGAACTGGGAAATTATGAGGGCTTCCCCTCCAATATCAACTAATGATAGATTCATCTTTCCGTTTTCATCTTCAAAAATTCTCAGGTAAGGAATTTTGTTGACTAACTTTTTTATGTCCTCATCTGTATCACCTTTAACAACTCCAAGAAGAATGTTGATACCCTTTCCAATCTTACCAACAATTTCTCCGCTAACCTCCACATAAGAACTGCTTACCCTCTGAACAACAGCTATCATTAAAAACCTCCTTTTTGGATATATTTATTATAGATGTTTTATACTATCTGAAAAAAGGAGGAATAGGATGATTAAATACTTAGAGGTTGTAACACAAAAAAGAACCCACTTTGAAGAGATAACAGAAGAAGTTCAGGAAGCAATTGACGAAAGTGGTATAGAAGAGGGAATATGTTATCTTTATGTTCCACATACGACAGCTGGCATATTTATAAACGAAAATGCAGACCCAGATGTTAAATGGGACATAGAGCAGATGTTAGATAAACTGATTCCATGGAGGGGAGACTACAGACATATAGAAGGTAACGCTGCAGCCCACATAAAGTCTGTTTTAGTGGGAAACAGCATTATGATTCCCATCAGAGAAGGCAGGCTTATGCTCGGAACGTGGCAGGGAATATTCTTTGCAGAGTTTGACGGCCCCAGAACAAGAAAAGTGATAATGAAAATAATCAAAGGCTGATTTGTCAAATTATATTTTTGACTTAAAATAAAATAAATATTTGAAAAACAGAGGTTTTTTATGACTTACGAAACATTTGCGCGGAAGTATAGACCAAAAAATTTCCAGCAGGTTGTTGGACAGGAAACAGTAGTAAAAACTCTATCCAATGCAATAAAATTAGGAAGGGTATCCCATGCTTACATATTTGCAGGTTCACGAGGATTAGGAAAAACAACTATCGCGAGAATAATAACTAAATGTTTAAACTGTGAGGAAGGTATAACAGAAAATCCCTGTGGAAAGTGTGAAAACTGTAGAGAAATTGAAAAGGGCTCTTTCCCAGATATGTATGAAATAGATGCTGCATCAAACAGAGGAATAGATGACATAAGAACCATAAGGGATAATGTCAGTTATGCACCAATCAAGGGAAGATATAAAGTCTATATAATAGATGAAGCCCACATGCTTACCAGAGAAGCATTTAATGCACTCCTTAAAACTCTTGAAGAACCACCTCCAAACAACATATTCATACTTGCAACAACAGAACTTCACAAAATACCAGATACCATAAGGTCAAGATGTCAAACATTTATATTCAAACCACCTACAAAAAAGCAGATAACAGAGTATCTGAAAAGAATTTTAGAAGAAGAAGGTATTGAATACGAAAAGGATGCGCTGCAGCTTATATCAGAAGCCAGTAACGGAGGAGTAAGAGACGCAGCAAGTATACTTGATCAGGCTGTTATATACGGAGGAGGTCAGGTAAAAAAAGAAACAACAGCCCAGCTTTTAGGTGTTATTCCTGAAGAAATAACAAAAAATTTCTTACTTGCGCTTAAAAACAAAGATATAAAAGAAATGGTAAAAATTGTAGAAAAATTAGACAGAGAGGGATATGACATCACAGTTTTTTGGAACCAGATATTAAGCAAAATTCACAAACATATGATAAACCTTTTAACAGAAGAAAAATCTGATATTTTTGAAAAGAATGACATTGAGTATCTTATATACACCAATGACATATTCAAAAAGGGATATTTAGAAGCAAAAAATTTCTTTGACAAAAAAGACATACTACAGTTATCAATACTAAAACTGAGATTTATGAAAAATCTTGTTCCACTGAAAGAAATCATTGAAAAAGGCATAACAGTTCAGGAAAAGAGAGAAGAAAAACCAAAAGAAAAAAAATTTGACCTTCAAAAAGCAATTCTTAAAGCTGGAAAAGAAGCTGGAGGAATAGTTGCTGGAGCATTAAAAAATGCAAACATAAAAGAAGAAGATGACCGATTTGTAATAATGGTAGACAAAACTATTGCAGACCTGATTACAGACAAGTTAGAAATAATTAAAAAGCACTTCCCTAAACCGGTAGTGATTGAAGAAATACAGATAAAAACAGAAAGGAAAAAGCCAAAAAAACGGGACGAAGCAGTTGATAAAGTTTTAGAATTATTTCAAGGAAAAATAATAAGCTACAAGGAGGAATAAATGTTTAATTTAGGAAATTTAGGAGATATGATGAAAATGATGAAAACTATGCAGGAGAATATGGAAAGGGCAAAAGAAGAACTGAGGAATGAGGACATCATTGTTGAAGTTGGAGGAGGAATGGTAAAAATTGTTGTAAACGGTCTGGGAGAAGCAAAAGATGTATTCATTGATAAATCACTGCTTACAGAGGAAAATCGCGAAATATTACAGGATTTATTAGTCGCAGCAATAAATGAAGCTAATGCCCGCTCAAAAGAAGTAATGTCCCAAAAACTCTCTCAGGCAGCAGGACTACCAGGAAACATACCAGGACTGAGTAATCTGCTATGAAAGAAAAAATTATCCCAGAAACTCTAAAAAAGGTGGTAGAAGAGATATCTAATCTTCCTGGATACGGGGAAAAGTCTGCTCAGAAACTTGCTGTTAACATACTCAATATGCCACGGGGAGAAGCATTAAAACTGATAGAGAACTTTACAGAAATGTTAGAAAAAATACATCCATGCAGAGAATGTGGAATATACGCGGAAGAAGAACTGTGTCCCGTATGCCTTGACGAAGATAGAGACAAAACAGTCATATGCGTCGTTGAGGAGAGTTTTGATGCCTTTGCAATAGAAAGAACAGGAAAGTATAATGGACTTTATCACGTTATCGGAGGAAGATTATCACCCCTTGAAGAGATAACTCCCGAAGACCTGAACATAGAAAGCCTTATAGAAAGAGTGGAGAAAAATCCTGTAAAAGAAGTTATTCTTGCCACAAATCCCACCGTTGAAGGAGAAGCAACAGCTTCATACATATATAATTTGCTAAAAAACAAAAACATAATCATATCACGAATAGGTTATGGACTTCCTTTTGGAGCAATTTTAGAAAATGCTGACGACTTTACACTTGCAAAAGCTCTTGAACACAAAACCCCCATCTAAACCCTCTATTTTTTGTTTTAAAACTATCTATATGTTATTATTTATATAACAGTGTTATAAAAACAGGAGGTCAAAAGGGATGACAACCGCTACTGATAAGGGTATGAAAGAAATTCGCTGGCACGGAAGAGGGGGTCAGGGAACAGTTACTGCAGCAAAAATGCTTGCATCTGCTGCTATCATAAGAGGAAAACACGGACAGGCAATGCCTGAATTTGGTCTTGAAAGGTCAGGAACTCCAGTTAAAGTATCAACAAGAATAAGTGACCATATAATAAATACACGAGCACCTGTTGATAATCCTGAAATTGTTATAATAACAGACCCATCTCTCATGTTCACCATCAAAGATATCATAAAAGCAGGAACAGATGAGAACACTGTATTTATCGTTAACACAAACTTCCCACCAGACAAAGTAAGAAAAATATTAGACATTCCTAATAACGAGCTGTGGATTGTTGATGCTTCAAAAATAGCTCTTGAGGAGTTTGGAAGAAACATCCCAAACACAGCAATGCTTGGAGCTGTAGCGAAAGCAACAGGAATTGTTGATTTAGATGCATTAAAGCAGGAAATAACAGAGGCATTTGAAGCATCGTCAAAACTTAGAGCTCTGCTTCCACAAAACCTGAAGGCGTTAGAAAGGGGATATGAAGAAGTTTATAAAGCAGAATAGGTGGTTTATCTCATAAAACAAAGCTCTTATTTGACCTAAACTTAGGTCATAAATAAAAGCAAAGGAGGATTAAATAAATGAGCTATCAACTCAAACCATGGCACGAAATACCTATTGGCTCTATAGTTCCAGAAGCTGGTTCCAGTAAAATCAACCACACAGGCTCCTGGAGAATGCTAAGACCAGTTCTGAATTACGACAAATGTACCCACTGCCTCATCTGCTGGATATTCTGTCCTGACGACTCAATACCAGTTTCTCCACAGGAAAGATTTGAAACTGACTTTGAATACTGTAAGGGGTGCGGTATATGTGCAGTTGAATGTCCCTATGACGCACTTGAGATGGTTCCAGAAATGGAGATAAAACTGAAAGAGCTTGAAGAAGAATTAGGTTAAAAATATGGAGGTTTAAAATATGGCTCAAACAAAAGTTATAGCTTTAACAGGTAATCAGGCTGCTGCAGAAGCAATGAGACAGATAAACTTTGATATTGCAGCAGTCTATCCAATATCTCCACAGACAGAGCTTATGGGATTTTTTGCCGAATATGTGGCAAACGGCGAAGTTGACACAGAAATGATAGCTGTTGATGGTGAGCACTCTGCTATGGCCACCTGTATCGGTGCTGCAGCTGCAGGTGCAAGAACAATAACAGCTTCAGCTGGACCAGGTATTGCCTACATGGTAGAAAACCTGTATGTTGCCTCTGGAATGAGAGTTCCTATCGTTCTATTAGACGTTAATAGAGCCCTTTCTGCACCCCTTTCTATCCACTGTGACCATGCTGACTCAATGCTTACCAGAGATACAAGCTGGATATCCATATTCTCAGAAAACGCTCAGGAAGCATACCACAACATCATAATGGCTGTTAAGATTTCTGAAAAGGCTATGTTCCCTATTATCGTTAACTACGATGGTTATATCGTTTCCCACTCTATTGAAGATGTTGAGATTTTAGATGACGAGACAGTAAGAAACTTTGTGGGACCTTCAGACATCCACAGAATACCTTATCCCCTCCTTGATACTGATAAACCTGTAACTTACGGAGCTACAGCTCAGCCAGATTACTATACAGAATGTAAATATCAACAGCATGTAGACTTTTTAAAAGTTTACGACATTGTAAGGGAAGTATTTGACGAGTTTGCAGAAATATCAGGAAAAAGATACGACTTTATAGAGGAATACAAAACAGAAGATGCAGAATACATTGGTATATCAATGGGGTCTTCTTTTGGAACATTAAAAGATGCTGTTGATAGATTGAGAGAGCAGGGAAGAAAAGTAGGAGCAATAAAGATTAGACTTTACAGACCATTCCCTGTTAAAGAGATAGCTCAGGCATTATCAAAAGCAAAAGGCGTTGTTGTATTAGACAGGGCTGACTCGTTTGACGGTATTGGAGGACCTCTGTTTAAAGACATAGCAACTGCCCTTTTAGCGACAGAAAACAACCCTTATCTGCATAACTTTATATACGGACTTGGCGGTAGAGAGATACACGAAGAAGAGTTTATGAGAGCATTTGACAGACTTGAGCGCCTTGAAAAAGGCATAGAAACAAGAGAGAACTTTGTAGAATACTTACAAGTGAGGGAGTAATCATGGCAAAAAAGAGACCTATAGCACTACTTTCAGAACTTGCTTCACATAAAGAAACATTTGGTGGAGACATGCCCCTTGCACCGGGACACAGAATGTGTATCGGGTGTGGAATCCCACCAATCGTAAATGAGGTAATTCTTGCAATAAACGAACCTGTCATTATATCTAACGCAACAGGATGTCTTGAAGTTACAACAGGTGTTTATCCTGTAACAGCATGGAATGTTCCGTGGATACACGTTAACTTCCAGTCTGCTGCAACTGTTATGGCAGGTGTGGAAGCAGCATACAAGGTTCTGAAGAAAAAAGGAGTTATTCCTGAAGATAAAAAGATACACTTTGTCGCATTTGGTGGAGATGGCGGAACATATGACATAGGATTTCAGGCTTTATCTGCTACAGCTGAAAGGGGACATAACGTCTTGTACGTGTGTTATAACAACGAAGGATATCAGAACACAGGTTATCAGAAGTCGTCAGCAACTCCTATAGGTGCATACACAAAGACAACACCTGTAGGAAAGGCAAAAGTTGGTAAACAGGAACCAAGAAAAGATCTCACAATGATAATGGCAGCTCACGGTATTCCGTATGTGGCTCAGGCATCTCCCCACATATTCAGAGACCTGACAAGGAAAACAAAGAAAGCCATATCAATGGATGGATTCAAATTTATAAATGTTTTGGAGCCCTGTACACTGTCGTGGAGATTCTCTCCAGAAGACACTATGAGACTTGCCAAACTTGCTGTAGAAACAAGATACTGGCCTGTTTACGAAGTAATTGACGGAAAATACTGGAAGGTTAACATCAAACCTAAAAAGCCAAAACCTATTGAGGAATACATAGCAGCTCAGCCAAGATGGAAACACGTTCTGAAATATCCAGAAATACTTGAGAAGATACAGAAAGAGATTGACGAAAAATGGAATCTCCTCCTCCATCTGGAAGAGATGTCCAAAAAACTTGCCGAAGAAGAAGGTGTTGATTACGAAGAACTGTTCAAAGTTCCAGAAGATTAAAAATAGGGGCTTTTGCCCCTTCCTCTACTCATAAGGTGTGTATTTACTTTTCATAAATCTTCCTGCTGTTCTGTTTAAGATATCAATCAACTCCTTGTTTACCTTTGATAAGAATCTGTAAAACTCTTTATCTTTCGGTCTATAAATTTTTCCATACTCAGTAACATCCTCCACCATAATCTTTATGACATTTCCTTTCACATAAACAGCCATTTTACAGGGGATTATTACTCCAATAGGCTCAAATTTATCTATTCCCTTTTTTAAATATTTAGATTTACATAACAGATGAGTTTTGTAAGGAGCTTTTCTGCCGGTGGTTTTGTCCACATTAATTGTATGGATAACATCCCATCCGTGAGCCCTAATTTCTTCTATTAATTTTGAGTTGACACTTTTAAAAGAACCTTTCTTTATAAGAACATAGTAATAACCCTTTTCATACTGAACAAAATCCTCATAGCCATAAACCTGTGTTACAAATAAAAAGAGTATCAATATTAAAAACCTCATAACTACACCTCCAAATATATCTGATATATCTAAATATATTTTTATATGTTGAGTGAGTCTATACCTGAAACAACAAACTGGCATATAATATCTAATCCAAGGAGGTTGTCATGAGGGAGAGAATAGAAACATTAAAGAGAGCTTTAGAAAAAGACCCTAACAATCCATTAGGTCTGTATGGATTGGCTTTAGAACTATTTAAAGAAAAAAGGTATGATGAGGCAATACTGTATCTGCATAAATATATTGACATTCACGAAAACGAAGGAGCAGCATACAGACTGTTAGCCCAGTCATATCTGAACATCGGAGATGTAGAAAAAGCTATTGAATATTATCAAAAAGGGATAGAGCAGGCAAAAAAGTTTAACCATCAGTCAATGGTTGAAGAGTTCAGTCAGGAAATAGAAAATCTAAAAGGTATGCTGTAGGTGAAAGTCTTAGTAATCAGGCTGTCGTCATTAGGAGATGTGATACTATCTTCAGCAGTGCTGACTCCCCTACACAAAAAAGGATTTGATATAGATTTTCTTACTTTTAAACCTTTTGACCAGCTTTTTAAGGAAGACTACAGAATTAAAAAAGTTATATCTGTGAATAAAAAAGAGATTACTGGAGTTAAAAAAATTTTACAGTTTACAAAAAAAATGGAAAATTACGACTACATCATTGACCTTCACTCTAACTTCAGGTCTACCTTAATATCCAAATTCACAAGAGGAAAAGTATTCAGGTATAGAAAAAAAAGCATACAAAGGAGACTATACACAAAACCTTTTTTCAGGAAATTTTTAGGAAAACCTTTTAATGTTGTGGAAAGTTACGTTGAAACATTAAAACCCCTCGGAGTAGAAAAACATAATCCAAAACCTGAATTAATTCTTTTAGAAAAAGAAAAAGAAAAAGTAAAAACCTTCCTTCCAGAAAAATTTATAGCAATTGGAGCAGGGGCAAGATACAAAAACAAGTCTTATCCTTTTTTTGACAGAGTTTCTTACATATTAGACAAAAAGGGATTTAAAGTTGTCCTTGTTGGAGACAAATCAGACAAAGATGTAGACAAAACCATATACCCTAAAACTGTTTCAGACCTGAGAGGAAAGCTATCTTTGAGAGAAAGTTTGGCTGTTTTATCTCAAGCTCAGCTTACGATAAGCAACGATTCTGCCGTTGCTCACATGTCAAGAGCTGTAAAAACCCCTGTTCTTATGATATACGGAGCAACCCACCCATTTTTTGGTTTTTATCCATTCCCAGAGGAAGGAGAATACATTCTAAAAGGATTAAAATGTCAGCCCTGCCACATACACGGTAAAAAAGAGTGCAAACTTAAAACTGTAGAATGTTTAAACATCAATCCAGAACTTGTGGTAGATAAGGCTCTGAATCTCCTGAAAAAAAGTTTATAATATTAAAAACATTCAGGGGGATTCTATGGAAAAGAAAAAAGTTCCTATAGAAAAGGATGTAGACATAGAGTTTGAGTATAAAGTATACATGTTTTACGACTTTATAAAAAAGAACATCAAGCTCGTCGTATCAGGTGTAGTAATACTTTTTCTCATTATTGCCACATATTTTTATTACAGACATTCTCAAGAAGTGCTTCTCAACAACAGCTCTGTAGCCCTTTACAAGATACAGAAAGCATTCAGCTCAAAAAAGTTTGATGAAGCCCAAAAACTGATAAATCAGTTTAAAGAAAAGTATCCTGACTCTCCATTTATCAAGGTAGCTATAGCCTACGAAATTCTGATAAAAAAGGAGAAAAACAGCATAAAACCTGAAGAGCTGAACAAACTGCAGGTAAGAATAAACTCAAAACAGATTAATGCAGGTCTGACAGAATTCAGGGCTTACCTTTACTACAAAAACAAAGATTACAGCAAGGCAGTAGGCATCACACAGAACATAGACCAGAGATACTACAACTACATATCAGCTCTAACCCTTAAAGGATTTTCCCTGAAACATTTAGGAAAGGAAAAGGAATACAGAAACACATTCAATCAGGTTTTCCAGCTTTCAAAGTATGATTACTTTAAACTTTTAGCAAAGGAAAATATGTAGGAGGAGATAATGGAAAAAAGAGAAAAATTATACGAAGGAAAAGCAAAAATCATATATGCAACAGACGAACCTGATAAGGTTATAGCTCACTATAAAGACGCAGCAACTGCATTTGATGCTGTCAAAAAGGCAACAATCAAAGGAAAAGGCGTTCTTAACAACACTATTGCTTCATTTTTTTTCCAGATGCTAAACGAAAGAGGCATTCCAACACATTTTATAAAAAAGCTGTCTGACAGGGAGATGCTGATTTACAGAGTAGAGATAATACCAGTTGAAGTTGTTGTAAGAAACATCGCAGCTGGCAGTATAGTAAAGAGGTTAGGCATTCCCAAAAACACTAAATTTGAGCCACCTCTGGTTGAATTTTATCTAAAAAATGATGAGCTCCACGACCCTATAATATGTGAGCAGCATATATATGCTATGAATCTTGCAAAACCTGAAGAAGTTGCACAGATGAAAGAGCTGGCACTAAAGGTCAACGAAATACTAAAAGAGTTTATGGAAAAACAGGGGGTTATACTTGTTGACTTTAAATTAGAATTTGGAAGAAAAGACGGAAAAATCCTCCTTGCAGATGAGATATCACCTGACACATGCAGGTTCTGGGACGCAAAAACAGGAGAAAGCCTTGATAAAGACAGATTTAGATTTGACCTTGGAGACCTTATTGAGGGATACAAAAAAATATTAGAAAAAATAGAAAAAAATCAGTAGAGGCAAAAAGATGAAGAAGGTTAAAAAAGCTGTTATTCCAGTAGCAGGATTTGGAACAAGATTTCTGCCAGCAACAAAAGCAACACCTAAAGAGATGATGCCCATAGTTGACAAACCTATCATCCAGTATATAGTGGAAGAAGCTGTTGCATCAGGAATTGATACAATAATTTTCGTCACAGGAAGGCACAAAAGGGCTATTGAGGACCACTTTGATTATGCTCCTGAGCTTGAGTATGCCCTCACGAAAAGCGGAAAGGAAGAATATGTAAACGTTATCAGGGAAATCTCTGACATGGCAGACTTTGTTTACATAAGACAGAAAGAGCAGCTTGGTCTTGGGCACGCCATTTTGATGGCAGAGCACATAATAGGAGATGAACCATTTGCCGTTTTACTGGGAGATGAGCTGATAATAAACAATGAAAACCCCGGAATAAAACAGCTGATAGACGTTTATACAAAGTTTGGGAAATCTGTCCTTGGAACAACAGAAGTTCCAAAAGAAGAAACATACAAATACGGCATTGTTGAAGGAACATTTATAGAAGACAACATCAGACTCGTTAACTACCTTGTAGAAAAACCTGAACCTGAAGAGGCACCATCAACCTCTGCAATCATAGGCAGATACATACTTACACCAAATATATTTGATGCTCTAAAAAAGACACCTTTTGGGAAAGGAGGAGAGCTCCAGCTCACAGATGCACTGATGACCCTCAGGAAAGAGGAAGTGATATACTCAAAAGACATTGAAGGAAAAAGACACGACACAGGAAACAAATTAGGATACATAAAAGCCATCATAGATTTTGCATTAGAAAGAGAAGATACTAAGGATTTTGTGAAACAGCTTATTATCAGTAAGGCAAAAGAGCTTGAAAAGTAGAAAATTTAAAACCAAAAAAAAATTTGGTCAGCATATTCTTATATCAGAAGGTGTTATAAAAAATATAGCCGACCAGATTCATATAACCCCTGAGGACATTATTGTTGAGATAGGCGTAGGAACAGGACAGCTGACTGAGGAACTGCTGAAAAGAAATCCAAAAATCCTTTACGGAATAGAGATAGACCCAGAAACATATCCTATAATAGAAGAAAAATTTGCCAGCTATCAGAATTTTATTCTGATAAAGAAAGACTTCTTTGAAGTAAATCTACGCCAGCTTTCAGAAGGAGAAAAGATAAAAATTGTTGGAAATCTACCTTACAATGTTGCCTCACTTATACTGGTAAACATGCCTTTTTATCTAAAAATTATAAATCTGTGTGTATTTATGCTTCAAAAAGAAGTAGCTGAAAAACTGACAGCAAAACCGGAAACAAAGTCTTACACATTTCTGACAGTATTTTTGAATACATACTTTGAGATCCACTACCTGATGAGCGTTCCTGCAAGATTTTTCAGACCGCCTCCAAAGGTAACTTCTGCAGTTGTGAAAATGATACCTAAAAAAGATGTTCCCCAATTTGACGTAAAAGGCTATAAAAACTTCGTGTCTAAACTGTTCCATGAAAGGAGAAAGATGCTACGCTCTAAGATTGACGAAAAACTGCTTGAAAAAGCAGGAATTGAGCCGGAAAAAAGGGTAGAGCAGCTTCAGATATCAGACTTTATTAATCTATACACCGAATACCTTAAAGGCAAACATAAAAGCAAAAACTAAAACAGCAGAGTTAAGGGCAAACCTGAAGGGTTTCTGGGGAAGATATGGAGAAATCAGCGAACCTAATATTACGCCGAATATTCCTCCATACAGAAGACCTATAAGAATATCTGTGTCAACTCCCCCCATAGAAAAGTGTATACCTCCTGCAAACAGACTGAGAATAAAACCGTGAACAATGTCTGTTCCTATTATCCGTGACGGATTCATAGGACATAGAGCAAGCAGTATAGAAGCAACAATAACACCTGCTCCAATAGAGGTAAAACCTATATCAAACCCAACTATAAAACCGATAACAGGTATCCATAAAGGTTTACTTCTGATGTCAAAGTTTACAATTTTCTCGTTTTTAGTAAACATTCTGTAGTAAGAGAAACAGCAGGAGGACACTATCATAACAAGGACAAAAACAGACACAACCTTTGATGCAAGCTCTGCATTAATCTTAAAAAAGTAGTGGAAGGAAAAACTGCCAAAAAGTGAACCGGGAATACTTCCAAGGGCTAAAAGTGTTGACAGTCTAACACAGACAAGCCCTCTGTATATGTATATAGCAGATGCAAATATCTTTGTAATGGCAGAAAAAAGGAGGCTCGTTCCCACTGCAGAAGCAATGGGAACCCCCATGAGCAGAGTAAGGGCAGGTGTCGTCAGCATTCCCCCTCCAATCCCCGTAATACCTATAACCAGTCCCAGCGTAAGACCAAGAACTAAAAGCTCCATCTACTCTTTCTCTGTAAATGTGTGAAGTCCACACTCTAACTTTCCTTTGCCAGCCCACCTGCCAGCCCTTTCGTCTTCCCCTTCTTCAACAGGTCTGGTACAGGGGGCACAGCCTATACTGAGATAATTCCTATCGTACAGCGGATTGTATGGAAGGTTGTGCTGGTAAACGTAATTCCATACATCTTTTCTCTTCCAGTCGGCAATAGGATTGACCTTCAGTATCTCTCTTCCTGAAGGTAGCTTATGTATCTCCACCTTCCCAATGTTTGCCCTTGTGGGAGACTGGTCTCTCCTCATGCCTGTTATCCATACATCTAACTCCTCCAATACCCTTTTTAAAGGTTCGACCTTCCTTATCTGACAGCATTTATCCGGATCTTTCTCGTACAGCTTTTCCCCATAAAGATTTATCTGCTGTTCAACTGTTATCTGCGGTTTTATCACTTTTAGATTTATATTCCACTCTCTCTTAATCCTTTCAACAAGCTGGTATGTCTCCAGAAAGTGATAATCTGTATCTATAAAGATAATAAGTGCATCTGGCTTTATACCCTTTATCATATGTATGATAGATACATCATCTGCACTAAAAGACGATGTAAAACCAACATTACTGAAGTTCTCATAAACCCACTTCAAAAGTTCCTGTGCAGGTAGATTCTCAAAGTAATCACTCCTTTCTTTAACAAACTCTTTTGTGAACATCTTTTCCTCCTTTATAGCTGATATATATTTCTGTAATTCAGATAGTCGCTGTATCTCTGGATATTCTTCAGTATCTGTCTGTAGTCGTATTTACTGAACAGCTCCTTTGATAACTCAAAACCTTCTTTAAGCTCTTTCACCTTTCCTACCAGGAGTAAAAGCAGTCCACTGTTTATGTGAAGCAGATTTTCATACTCTGGTAGCTGTTTTGAGAGGAGTCTGTTTATAAACTCTAAATGTTCTTCAAGTGTAAGCTCCCTGTAAACAAAATCTTTTGCTTTAAACCTTGACAGGTCTATTTCAACAGCTTTATCTCCAATAAAGGCAGTTCCAGAAGATACAATATCAGGAAATCCTTCTGTGTTAACAACAGCAGCTGCTCTTTTGTATCTTCCTTCTAAAAGTCTACGGTAAAAATCTATCTCCCTTTCACTGCTCACTCCATAGACTGCATAATCACAGTAAACAGGATTTAGAAATCTTTCTATATAGGTAAATACATCCCTGATATTAAGCTCAAATCTCACCCTGTTTATCCTTGAAATCTCAGGCAGGAACAATTTTCTGCTAAAAAAAGACAGGTTCAGATTTTTCAAAAAGTCATAACTGTCTTCCACTGTCAGGGGAGATATGTTCAGGTAATCAAAGATATCTTTCGTTGACTGATAGGGAAGATCATCCCCGTGAAATACAGCCTTTACACTGCTGTCAGGAAGTAAAGACAGAACAACAGAGGCAGGAATAAGAAGGTAAGGGGAAAATCTTTTTCTTCTGTAAGGATAGGCAACCTCTATGCTGTCCTTTATCTCAATATTGGTTTTCTTGAATCTATCAACTACAGGAAAAACCTTTCTGTAAAGCTCAGGGCTTTTTCTGTGCTTCAGACATACCAATGCTGCAGACACCTTTATGTCAGAAAGTTCTCCCTTTAGCATTCTGTCAACTAACTGCTTAACATTACCTGACAGTCCTTTTTCCTTTTTCCAAAACACAGGGGGAATGAGTTTTCTTCCCATTTTAAAACCTCCTTTTTATCACTCGTTTTTTATTATTAGCAAACCCTGTGCCAAACTGTAAGTTGTTGAAAAATAAAAATCTTTTAAATGACAGGGCAAAAACTGGTTAAAAAATAAACAGAAAGAAGATTTTTTATACATTCTGACAGATGTGTTTATATAAGTACTTGACAAACAAAAACTTTTCTTTTGGCACAGCTGTTGCTTACTAAAAAATAAAAAAGGAGGTTTTTAGATGATACAGCCACACGGTGGAAAATTGATAAACAGATTAGCATCAGAAGAAGAGAAAGATTTTTATCTTTCACAAAGTCTAAAAAAAATTTTTATTGAAAAAGATGAAGCATTAGACGCAGAAAAGATAGCAATAGGCAGTTTCTCTCCACTTGAAGGGTTTATGACAGAAAAAGAGCTTCTATCAGTCTGCAGAGAGATGCTGCTGCCTGACGGCAATGTATGGTCTATTCCTATAATCCTTCAGGTAAACGATATCTCCCACATAAAAAATGAGGAAAAGATTCTTCTTGTTGATAAAACAGATAACAGACCGATAGCCGTTTTACAGGTAGAAGATATATACAGGCTAAATAAAAAAGAGATTGCAAATACTGTTTTTGGAACGTTGGACGAAAATCACCCGGGAGTAAGAAGACTGTACCAGAAAGGGGACTACGCAGTAGGAGGAAAGATAATCCTACTCAACAGACCTGATTTT
>JALSNI010000020.1 GCA_026987075.1 Persephonella sp.
CTTTTGTGAGCATGTATGCTTCTTCGTCAGATAGTTTTTCTGCATTTACTATAATTCTCACTTCTCTTCCTGCCTGAATAGCAAAGGATTTCTCAACATTTTCAAATGAGTTTACTATAGCTTCTATTTTTTCAAGTCTGTTTATGTAAGACTGAAGAGCTTCCCTTCTTGCTCCTGGTCTTGCAGCTGAAAGGGCATCTGCCGCTGCGACTAAAACAGCTTCTGGATATCTTGCAGGCTCGTCATTATGGTGATAAAGGATTGCATTTATCACTACATCAGGTTCTCCGTATCTTTTTGCAAGCTCTGCTCCTACTTTTGAGTGGGAACCACCAACTTCGTGGGATATGGATTTTCCAATGTCGTGCATAAGGCCACCTCTTCTGGCTGCTTTTTCATCAAGTCCAAGCTCTGCAGCCATCATTCCTGCAAGATATGCAACTTCTTTTGTATGTAAAAGGACATTTTGTGTATAGGATGTTCTGTAATAAAGTTTACCTATGTAGTAGAACAGCTCTGGATGAACATCTGTAAATCCAAGTTCAAGACATGTTTCCTCTCCTAACTTTCTTATTTTTGCTTCCATTTCCTCTTTAACTTTTGATACTACTTCCTCAATTCTTCCCGGATGTATTCTTCCATCAGCAATCAATCTTTCTAAAGATTCTTTTGCTATCTCCCTTCTAAGAGGGTCAAATGAGGATATAGTAACAATATCTGGAGTATCGTCAATAATAAGGTCAACTCCTGTTTCCATCTCAAAAGCTCTGATGTTTCTGCCTTCTCTACCTATAATTCTTCCTTTCAGGTCGTTACTTGGCAGGTCAACAACAGAAATTGTGTAAGAAGTCGTTATCTCAGGTGCTAATCTTTGTATAGCAGTTACTAAGTTCCACTTTGCTTCCTTTTCTGCTTCTTTTTTTGCACTTTCTTCAATCTCCTTCATCAGTTTAGCTGCTTCTAACTTCGCTTCTTCTTCGACTTTTTTCATAAGCTCTTCTTTTGCCTCTTCCTTCGTCATAGAGGCTATTCTCTGGAGCTCTAACATGTATTGTTCTTCTGCAGCCTTTAGTTTTTCTTCTTTTTCTTCAATCTCCTTCTGTATAGCTTTTATCTCTTCTTCTAACTTCTTTACTTCTTCCCACTTTTTGTCTAGCTCTTCTTCCTTATGCTCTATCCTTGCTATTCTTTTCTCAAGCTGAGCTTCTCTTGCCATCAGTGTTTTTTCAAGGTTTTGCAGTTCTTCTTTTTCTTTTTTCAGCTCTTCTTCTAACTGTTTCTTTCTCTTTAAAATTTCTTTCTCAATTATCAGCTCTTGCTCTTTTTTTAGCTGAACGGCCTCATTTTCTATCTCTTTTGCTCTTAGTCTCGCCTCTTTTTCCGCCTCTTTTATGAGCTGTTCTGCCTGTCTCTTTGCTTCCTCAATGACTTTTTCTTTTTCAGATATAACTTTCTCATACTCTCTCTCTTTCTCTTTTAGAGATTTTGTAGTAACGGCTTTACACGCAGCAAATCCTGCTGCTCCACCTGCTGCTAATGCTGATACTCCCACTATTACTTCTATCATCTTTCTTCATCCTCCTTTGTCTTAATTATTCTGGTAGGGGTTATAATTAAATCCACAGGGATGTCGTGTTCCTCTACAGGAAGCTGGTCTACAACCTGAAAATCGTAAGCAACCCCTACCTTCAGAGCCTGTGTGCTTTTCAAGAAGCGGTCATAGTATCCTTTGCCATAACCTAATCTGTGTCCCTTAAGGTCGTAAGCCACTGCTGGAACCACTACAATGTCTATTTTTTCAGGGGAAACAGATTCCCCTTCAGGTTCCATAATACCTGCATAACCTTTTTTTAGAGAAGACAGGTCTTTTACTTTTACAGGTAAAATCTCATTTTTTGAAACCTTAGGGAGGTATAGATTGAATCTTTTTGAGTCTGTTAACTGCTTGATAATATATCTTGTATCTACCTCATTCTTATGAGGATAATACAGCAGAATATTTTTAGCCTTTTTTAGCTGAGGCAGTTGCAGAAATCTCTCTGCAATTTTCTTTGAGTCTTCTTCAGCTTTCTTATGGCTTATTCTTCTTTTTAAAATACTCTCTCTTAAAACTTTCTTCAATCTGACCTCCCTAAAACAGGAAGGCCATGCGGTAGATACAACCCCGCGGAGGGCCGACGGGATGGTGAGTCCTTTCTGGACCCAACAAAAAGGTGGGTGTCCGCACCGTGTTCCCTCAGGATACACGGAATGTAGGACTCCCTTTTTAGTAGCTATAGCCCAGAAACTACCGTCACATCCCTATCGCACCCCGCAGGAATCGTATTCTCTTTGTAGAAATATATTTTTATGTCCATTACTTACCGCTTTAGCCTTCCTATGTTCTTAATTTAAGTCCTTTAAACTGCTTTTGCAGTTTTTTAACAACTTCTTCAACTATACTGTTAACTTCATCATCAGATAAAGACCTGTCTTCTGCTCTAAAATCCACAGAAACTGCAACACTTTTTTTGCTATTTCCCATATGATATACGTCAAAAAGTCTAACTTCATCTACATATTTAGAGCTATTCTTTATAGTTTTTAATAATTTATCCACCTGCAGTGATTCGTCAACTTCAAAGGCAAGGTCTCTTTTAACAGATGGGAATTTAGGAAGCTCCTTAAAGACAGGATTTTCCTTCTTTTTATACAGGTTAAATAGATAACCTTCCTTATCTAAAGGATTTTCTTCAAGTTCTCTTGATACATACCTTAGTTTTAGCTCACCAACATAAGTGTCTTTAGGGATTTTTAATTTAGCTGCTTTTTCAGGATGCAGCTTTCCAAAGTATCCGACACTTTGATTGTCTATCATAATCTCCGCTGACTGGTAAGGGTTAAGATAAGGTAAGTTTATTTCTTTCAGCTCTACATCCTGCATACCTAACGACCTGAGATAACTGAAAATCACTCCTTTTATCTTCAGGAAATCCCATTTCTCCTCTGTTGAAAAAGTTTTATCTCCTTTTGTATAGCTGAATCCTTCTATAAAACTACCTGTGGCAAGAATACCAAGTCTTATCTCTTCATAACTATCAAAAAAAGCTGAAGAAATTTCAAAGATTTTTAAATTTTTGTTCTGGAAACGAAGATTATGTTGAAGAGTTTTCAAAAGGCTTACAACAAGGTTATCTCTTATGATACTCTGTGTTTTTAGCAGGTAATTAGTTATCTTTATTGAAGGAACAGGAATCTGTAAAATTGTGTATATATCTTCATCCACAAAAGTATAACTGACAGTCTCATCAAAACCGTTGTCCCTGAAAAAATCTCTCGTCCTTAGCTCAAACAGAAATTCATCACTCTTTCTAAAAGACTGTGTAGGGATTTTTGGATAGGTTTCAGAAACTTGATTTAGACCGGATAACCTACCTACTTCCTCAACAAGGTCTATCTCCCTTTCTAAATCAAAAGCCCTGAAAGCAGGAATTTCTGACACGGTTCCTTCTTCAACAACTTCTGTAGGTATCTCAAGTCTGTTTAGAAGCTCTTTTGCCTGTTCTTTTTTTACTTCAAACCCTAAAATCCTTATTGTGGTTTTTTCTCTCAGCTTTATTTTTTTAGGGGTGTAAGGATGTGGGTATATGTCCTTTTCTCCAACAGCTTTACCACCTGCTGTTTTTTGGATTAATTCAACGGCTTTATCCTGTGCATTTGGTAGATTTTCTATATCAACTCCCCTTTCAAATCTGTAAGAAGATTCTGTTGATATAGAAAGCCTTTTTGACGTTTTTCTCACAGATATGTGGTCAAATACTGCTGCCTCTAAGAGGATATTTTTGGTGTTTTGGTCAACTTTGGTATTTTCTCCTCCTATGATTCCTGCAATAGCGACAGCTTTTCTATCATCTGATATAACTATATCTTCAGGGGTTAGTTCCTTCTCTTCCCCATCTAACGTTGTGATTTTCTCTCCCTTTTTTGCAAGACGAATGGAAATATCTCCTTCTATCTTGTCTAAATCAAAAGCGTGTAGTGGTTGCCCTTCTTGAAGGAGTATGTAATTTGTTACATCAACCACATTGTTTATAGGGTTTTGTCCTGATTTTATAAGTTTCAGCTGAATATCAAAAGGAGATGGTTTTATACTTACTCCTTTTATAACTATTCCTCTATATCTGTAAACTTTGTCTGTTAGAAACTTTATTTCTGGCACTTCTTCTTGAGCTATAGAAACAACAGGTAACTTCTCTTTTCTTTTTAGACCAAATATGGCTGCAATCTCTCTTGATAAACCTCTTACGCTCAGGGCATCTCCTCTGTTTGGTGTAATCTCTATTTCTATTATCTGTTCTTCCCCAAGACCAAGTAATCTGTTAGGGTCTTCTCCTTCTTTTACCTCTTCAGGAAATATAAAAACGCCTTCTGCCTTTTCAACAACACCCATCTCTTCAAGAGAAAGAAACATCCCTTCAGATACAAAAGAACCAAACTTAACAGGTTTTATAACAATTTCACCAATTTTAGCTCCTTCTTTTGCAAGGGCGACTTTTGCACCTTTAAAAACATTGTGAGCAGCTGTAATTACCTGATATTTTCTTACTCCATCTGTTACTTCACACAGAAAAAGTCTATCTTTTTCTGGATGTTTCTTGACAGACAGGATTTTTACAATTGTAGTGTTTTCTATTTTTTTACCAAATGTGTAAGAAACCGCCTCAATTCCTGTCTCATTAAGTTTTTTAACAACTTCCTCTACCGGAGCATCTATATTCACAAACTCCTTAATCCACGAGTAAGGAACTTTCATCTTATCCCCTTAAACTGGTGATTAAACCTCATATCATTTTCAAATAGAAGTCTTATGTCGTTTATCTTGTATTTGAGCATTGCTATCCGTTCAATCCCAAGACCAAAAGCAAACCCTGTGTATTTTTCTGGGTCAATGCCAACAGCCTCAAAAACATTTGGGTCTACCATCCCACAACCTAATATTTCAAGCCAACCAGTATCTTTACACACACGACAACCAGTGCCACCACACACTGTGCAACTGATATCAACCTCAGCAGAAGGTTCAGTAAAAGGAAAGTAACTTGGTCTAAATCTGATACCTATATCTTTTCCGAATATTCCCTCAAGAAATATTTTCAAAGTGCCTTTAAGGTCTCTAAAGGTAATATTTTCATCAACCAAAAGACCTTCAATCTGATGGAACATAGGTGAGTGGGTTGGGTCTGCATCTTTTCTGTAAACTCTACCGGGAGCTATAACAGCAATAGGGGGTTTCTGTTTTAACATTGTTCTTATCTGAACTGGAGATGTATGGGTTCTAAGAACCATTCCATTATTTAAAAAAAATGTGTCCTGCATATCCCTTGCAGGATGGTCTTTAGGAATGTTCAGCATATCAAAGTTATACTCCTCTTTCTCAACTTCTGGTCCTTCTGCAACAGAAAATCCCATAGAAATAAAAAGCTGTGATATTTCCACCAATGTAGATACTACAGGGTGAGCACTTCCCACCTCAATCCATGAAGGAGGAAGGGTTATGTCTACCCTGTCTTTTTTCAGTTCTTCCTGAATTGCTTTCTCCCTGAAAAACTGCTCTTTTTTTCGCAACAGATTTTCTATCTCTTCCTTAACTTTGTTCGCAAGCTGTCCTATCTCTTTTCTCTCTTCTGGGGAAAGTTTTCCTAAAGACTTAAGTATACTCTTCAGCTTTCCTTTCTTGCCTAAAAACTTAACTTTTATACTGCTAAGACTTTCTATACTGTCTGCGTTTTTAATAAGCTCATTAGCTTCCTTTTCTAAGCTTTCTATCTCTCGCCTTAAACTCAATTTTACCTCTGAGCAAGAGCTGATTTTGCAGTCTCTGCAAGTTTTGTAAACCCTTCAGGGTCTGTTACTGCAATGTCAGCAAGCATTTTCCTATTAAGGTCTATTCCTGCAAGTTTCAGACCGTGAATAAACTGGCTGTATGAAAGACCATTAAGCCTTGCAGCTGCATTTATCCTTGTAATCCACAGCTTTCTAAAATCTCTCTTTCTCAATCTTCTATCTCTGTATTCATACTGGAGAGACCTTATAACCTGCTCTTTTGCCCTTCTATAAGAGCGGTGTTTTGCCCCATAATAGCCCTTTGCAAGTTTTAAAATTTTTTTCTTGTGTTTTTTAGATGACGGTCCTTTTACTCTCATTTATCTTTCCTCCTTTATACGTCATTTGGAATTAATGCGGCAACCTTTGCCTTAAGGTTATCTGGAACATACTTTGCTTTTCTACCCTGTCTTTTTCTTTTACTGGATTTTTTCGTGTTGTAGTGGGAAATTCCTCCTTTCCAATACTTTATTTTTCCTTTTGCTGTAACCTTAAATCTCTTTGCTGCTGTTTTGTTTGTTTTCATCTTTACCTTAGCCATAATAGTTCAAACCTCCTTTTTTAATAAACAGGAAAATTTAGGAAATAGACTTTATAGTATAAAAAGTTTTTAAAAAATAATCAATTAGATTTGAAAGGACAGTTTATTGAGTATTTCTATCAGTTTTCTTACTGCTTTTCCTCTGTGAGATATTCTGTTTTTTTCTTCTGGTTCAAGCTGTGCCATTGTTCTGTTATAACCTTCTGGGATAAATATAGGGTCGTAACCAAAACCTTTATCCCCTACAGGTTTCTCTGCTATTGTTCCATAGCAGTAACCTTCAGTCCATATACCTGTATTTTCTGGACTATAAAACACAACAATACTTACGAATCTTGCTTTTCTGTTTTTTTTGTCCTTTAGTAGTCTAAGAAGTTTATTAATGTTTGCTTCATCTTTATCTCTATTAATTTCTTCTTTTCCTCCAAAATCTATACTATAAAATCTTGCTGAATAAACTCCCGGATATCCGCCTAAAGCCTCTACTTCAAGACCTGCATCCTCTGCAATAACAGGCATATTGTAAAAGTCTCCATAAGTTTTTGCCTTTTTAACTGCATTTTCAAGAAATGTTTTCCTGTCCTCTTCTACAGATATTTTTTGCTCCATATCGTCAAGAGAAATAATTTCTATACCATACTGGGAAAAAATCTCCCTAAATTCTCTTAATTTTCCTCTATTTGTCGTTGCAACAAGAACTTTATCCAACATTTAACCTCCTTGACAAAAGATGACAAAAGGCTACTGCTACAGCATCAGCTTCATCGTGGTTGTTAGGTTTTACATTCAAAAGCTTTTCAACCATCATTAATACCTCTTCTTTACCTGACCATCCATAGCCTGTTATGGAATTTTTTACCTTTTGAGGAGTATATTCATAAAGGGGAATGTCATTAATAGAAGACAGTAATAGAATTATCCCTCTTACCTCTCCTAATCTAAGTAAAGACTGGGGATTTTTACCATAAAAGGCTGACTCTAAAGCTATCTCTTCAGGAGAAAACTGATTTATCACTTCCTGTAGAGTGTGGAAAATTTTATTTAAATTTTTGGGCCTTTTTTTTGATTTTATACTTCCATAAGTGAGAACTCTATACCTGCTGCCTTTTCCTTCAATTATGCTGTAACCAGTGCAGTAATTACCTGGGTCAATTCCCAAAACTTTCATCAGGCAAGCTGCTTCATCATTTCTTCAGACATTTCAAAATTTGAGTAAACCTTTTGAACGTCATCACTGTCTTCAAGAGCATCTAAAAGTTTTATCAGTTTTTGAGCTGTCTCTGAATCCTTTATCTCTACTGTTGTTGTTGGAAGTCTGGTTAGCTCTGCTTTTTCTATCTTCACTCCAGCTTTTTCCAAAGCTTCTTTTACTGCATACAGGTCTTTTGGGTCTGTCTTTATTTCGTAATATGTGTCATCTTCTGTGTTAATGTCTTCAGCTCCTGCCTCAATAGCTTTTTCAAATAGTTCTTCTTCTGATATGCTATCCTTTGGCACTGTTATTAATCCTTTTTCTTCAAAAAGGAAAGAAACACATCCTGACGAACCTAAATTCCCTCCATGTTTTGTAAATAGATGTCTAACCTCTGAAGTTGTTCTGTTTCTATTGTCTGTTAGACATTCTACAATTATTGCAACTCCTTCTGGACCGTAGCCTTCATAAACCACTTCTTCGTAATTTACACCTTCAAGTTCCCCTGTTCCCCTTTTAATAGCCCTTTCTATATTTTCAATAGGCATATTTGCCTTCTTCGCTTTTTCTATTGCAATTCTCAGCCTTGGGTTAAATTCTGGGTCTCCACCTCCCTGCTTCGCAGCAACGGTTATTTCCCGGAGAAGTTTTGTAAAAAGCTGTCCCCTTTTGGCATCCATTTTTGCTTTTTTATGTCTGATATTATGCCATTTACTATGACCTGCCATCAGTAAAACCTCCTTAAGATTTATTTCTACGGCAAATTTATCACTTTACACAGAAAATTCAATATATTATAAATTTAAAGATGAATAAAATAAAAGAGGTTCTTCAACAGCTCCAAAATCTCTACGACTGTAAAGATTGGTGGCCTGTTCACAAAAACACAGATAGATTTCTTGAAGTGTCTGTGGGAGCTATTCTTACGCAAAATACAAACTGGTCAAATGTTGAAAAAGCAATAAACAACCTTATAAGAGAAAATCTGTTAGATTGGGAGAAGTTAGAAAAGGTTAAAATAACAAAGTTAAAAGAATGTATAAAACCAGCAGGATTTTATAATCAGAAATCTATCTACATCAAAAATTTTGTCAAAAAAGTAAAGAATCTACCCCGAGAAAATGTTGACAGGAAAACACTACTTTCTATAAAGGGTATTGGTGAAGAAACAGCAGACAGCATATTACTGTATGGTTTAGATAGACCTTACTTCGTTGTTGATGCGTATACAAAAAGGCTATTTTATCGGACAGGTATCACAGGAAGTGTAAACGTTCCTTACAAAAAACTGCAAAACATGGTTATGGAAACATTTCCACAGGATACTGAAACATACAAACTGTTGCACGCCCTTATTGTTGAGCATTGTAAAAAATACTGCAGAAAAAAGCCTGTTTGTGAGGAATGTTCCCTCAAAAAAATCTGTAAGCAAAATTTGAAATAGACAAACTAAAGGATATAATTTATTGAAAAAATTACAGGTGACAGGGTTGGAAGATAGCCAGATTTATTCAAAAAATGGATATGAGTTATGGTTTAAGATAAGACCTGTGTTTAGAAAATTACTAAAAGTTAGTGCTATAGGTATAGAAAACATACCTGAGAAAGGAGGATGTATTATAGCTTCAAATCACAGAAGTAATCTTGACCCCTTCGTATTAAACATTATATCCCCAAGACCTATATTTTTTATGGCAAAAGAAGAGTTGTTTAAAATCCCTATCTTTAGCTGGTTCATAAAAAAAGCTGGAGCATTTCCTGTTAGGAGAAACGGTAGAGACATAAAAGCTATAAAAAGAGCACTTTCCCTATTGAAAGAAGGTTATTGTATAGGTATATTTCCCGAAGGTAGAAGAGCAAAACCAGGAGAGTTTGGAAAACCACAAAGTGGAGTAGGACTTTTAGTATCAAAGACAGATGTTCCTGTTATTCCAGTAAAAATCAATGGAACTGATATTGTATATCCTGTAGGGTCTAAACTTCCTAAAATAGGAAAATCAGCAATAGAAATAAAAGTTGGCAATCCAATAAACATTGATAGAACATTAGATTACAAAGACATTTCCAACAGTATTATGGAACATATAATAAATCTCTAGGAGGAAATTATGGCTGAAATAAAAGTTGCCCAATCTGCAGGTTTTTGTTTTGGAGTAAAAATAGCCGTAGATTCTGCAGTAGAAGCAGGAAAAAAATACGGAAAAGCATACACAAATGGTCCCATAATACACAACAAACAGGTGGTTCAATTTCTTGAAAAACTGAATGTGAAAGAACTTCAATCTTACAGTCAGCTTCAGTCAGGAGACACTGTTCTCATCAGGTCCCACGGCGTTCCTCCAAAAACAGAAAGGATGCTTTATGAAAAAGGAGTTAACGTAATAGACGCCACATGTCCCTTTGTTAAAAAGGTTCACGAAAAGGTAAGACAGCTTGTAGAAGAAGGTTACTTCGTGATTATCATAGGAGAAGAAGGTCATCCTGAAGTCATAGGAATATTAGGACACCTTGAAGAATCTGGAGGTAAAGGAGTAGTTGTAGAAAATATGGAAGACCTAATAAGAAAGATGCCTAAAAGAAAAAAGGTAGGTGTAGTGGCGCAAACCACTCAAAATGAAGAGTTTTTTGAGGAAGCTGTTGGATATATAGCATCTAACGTGGAAGAATTAAAGGTATTTAACACCATATGTGATGCAACTTCAGTCAGACAGGAAGAAGTAAAAAAGTTAGCTAAAGAGGTTGATGTAATGATTATTATCGGTGGAAAGCACAGCGGAAATACCCGAAGACTTGCTCAGATATCAAAAACCATAAACCCAGAAACATACCACGTAGAAAAAGCAGAAGAGTTAGACAAAAAGTGGTTTGAAGGGAAAAAAAGAATAGGAGTTTCAGCAGGAGCATCCACTCCAGACTGGATAATAAATGAAGTTGTTCAGAAAATTGAAGAATTTACGAAAAATAGTTAGATAATAAATCCAGTCTGGAGTAAGTGGTGGATGAAAGGGTAAACATAGTAGTTGACGCATTCAAAACAACAATAGAAAACGTAAATATATTTACAGTTATAATTGTTATCCTTATTTTTGTTCTGATAGGATTTTTTCTTGTTTTTTGGGAAAAATTTGAGGAATTTTTATCTAAAAGATACTTGAAAAAACTGTTTTACAGAAATGGAGAAAACTATGGGCTAACACAAAAGGAGTTAGATATACTGTGGAACTACTCTCAAAAACTGAACAAAGACCCATTTTTAGTCCTTGAATACAAGTCTCCATTTGAAAAAGTTATTCACGCATATGTTCAGGACAATCCTGACTACAACGAAAATCTCATAAAAAATATGAGGAAAAAATTAGGCTTTGACAAAATACCTTCTTTTATGCCCCTTATATCAACAAAAGACATAGACCTGTTCCAGACAGGAAATCTTATATACGAAAACAGAATTTTTCCTGTTGCCCTTTACGACAAAGATGAAAAGTATATGTATTGGTATCTGATAGATAAAAAACCTCCCTTCCCCTTTGATAAAGGAAAAACTGTAAAAGTTAGATTTACCCGGGAAGATGACGCAGTTTACATAGTAGAAGGGAAAGTTGAAGATATCTTTGAAGAAAATGGAAAATACATTGTCAAAATACCCCACACATTTAAATTCTTACAGATACAAAGAAGAAGAGATTTCCGACTTAAAGTAAAAATACCAATAGAATTAACAATATCCACGAAAGACGGAAAACAGATAAAAATAGAAGTAGAAACTACCGATATTAGTATTGATGGGATAGGATTTTGCATACCTGTCTTAAAAGCAAAGGAATTAAAAATGGACATAGGGACAGTATTCTCAGCAAAGCTTAGATTTGAGGGAAAAGAAATAGAGACAGAAGCAGTCGTCAAAAACATTAGAGAAATAGGTAAAAATGTATGTTACGGTAGTGAGTTTAAAGAAATAACCAATGAAGACAAAAACTTTCTCATCAAGTTTATACATACTGAACAACAAAAAATACTCAAAGAATATAAAAAGCTAAAAATATTTGAATAGAGAGGACAAAAGTGGACATAGCAACAGTTATAGGGATAGTAGGGGCTTTACTACTACTTATTATATCCATAGCATTAGGTGGCAGTCCTTTAGCTTTCGTTAACATACCCTCTCTACTTATCGTTGTTGGTGGTGGTTTTGCAGCCACGCTAACTTCTTATCCTCTCAAAGAGATGATTAATGGAGTGAAAGCTATCGGTAAAGCTTTTAAATCTGGTCTACCAGACCCTGCAGAACACATAGACTTTTTAGTAGAAATAGTAAACAAGGCAAGAAAAAACGGAATATTAGCCCTTGAATCTGACATAGACAGTTTTTACGAAAAAGACCCGTTTTTCGGAGACATCATGAGAATGCTTATTGATGGGCAAGACATAGAAGAAATAAAAAGTAATGCTGATACTGCTCTGATGAAAATTGATCAGGATTTATCCACTGAGGTAGCAGTGTGGGAAGCTCTTGGGGAACTGTTTCCTGCTTTTGGTATGATAGGAACACTAATAGGGCTTATACAGATGCTCCAAAATCTTAACGACCCTTCTGCTCTTGGTCCTGGAATGGCAGTAGCTATGATTACAACCCTTTATGGAGCTGTTCTGGCAAACGCCCTTTGTGTCCCAGTCTCTAAAAAGCTTAAATACTATAAAGACCTGTCCTTACTTTTAAAAGAAAGTTACATCATAACAGTAGAAGCTATTAATAGTGGAACTAATCCTAACGTGCTGAGAGCAAAACTTATGTCTCTTTTAGGTGTTAAAGCAGGAGAAGAAGGATAATGCCCCGTAAAAAAAAAGAAGAGTGCAAAAAAATACCAGGATGGCTCATAAGTTTTGGAGACCTAATGTCTCTTCTACTGACATTTTTTATTCTCTTGTTTTCAATGGGAACTATATCCCTTGAAAAATTTCATATGGTAATAAAAGGGGTAACAGAGTCATTAGGAGGGAGAAAAATATTTCTTGAACAAAAACTTCTCAACCAGTCTAATGTTCCTTTAGAATTTCCTGATATGTTTCCTAAAATAAAAAGAAAAAAACGGCTACTTAAAGCCCTTTCACAGATACAAAATAAACTAAAGAAAGAAGGAATAGAAGCAGATGTTATTCAACACGGAAGTATAATCAGATTTAGACTAAATACAGATAAATTTTTCCCTCCAGGGAGTGCTACTCCATATCCACAGGCAATACCGATAATATTTGACATATGTAAACGAATGAAAGAAGGAAGATTCACTGTGATTATTGAGGGACATACAGATAACACTCCCATAAGAAGTAAAAAGTTTCGCTCCAATTTAGAACTCTCTGCAGAGAGAGCTCTTACAGTGCTGAAGATGTTCCTCCAGTGTGGTTATCCTGAAAATCTACTTGCAGCGAGGGGATATGGTCCATACAGACCAATAGCTCCTAACAATACCCCAGAAAACAGGGCAAAAAATAGAAGAGTAGAGTTTGTTATAGATGCTTCATAGGTGAAAAAATGGCGAGAAAGAAAAAAGAAGAGTGTCCCAGTGCTCCTGCATGGCTTATAAGTTTTAGTGATTTAATGTCTCTACTTTTGACATTTTTCATACTCCTTTATTCTATGTCTGTTTTAGACATAAAAAAATTGATGAAATTTCTATGGTATTTTCAGGGGGAAAGAGTTTTACAGTATACAAAAACAGTATCTTTACTTCCACCTATCAGTTTATTACCTAAAGACATGGCACTAAGTCTGAAGGAAAGAATAAAAAGAGTTCTTCCTATCCACGCATATCAGATAGAAGTAATAGAAGATTACGTCATACTAAGATTATTTAATGATGTCATTTTTGATAAAGACAGTGCAGAGCTTTCAGAAGAGGCAAAAAAAGCTCTCATATCCATAGCAAAAGCATTAAAAGCTTTATCCAAAAATGAGATAGAAATAAGAGTAGAAGGTCATACAGATATCACTCCTCCAAAAGGAGTAGACCCGTGGGATTTATCTGTAAAAAGGGCAGTAACTGTAGCACAATTTCTCATAAAACATGGGGTTGACCCTAAAAAAATATCTGCAACTGGCTATGGAAACACGAAACCCATATACACATGGAACCATCCACTCCTTAGAAGAAGAAATGACAGGGTTGAAATAATAATAAAAGTTAAAACAGAGAGAAAAGATTTAGAAAAAGAAAAGAAAAGAATTAACTCACAGTAGAACCTATTTTCTCTCCAAGGAGTATTTTCATAAGATTTCCTTTTTTCTTTATGTTAAACACAACGATAGGTAGTTTATTCTCCATGCATAACGTTAAAGCTGTATGGTCCATTACTTTCAGGTCTTTATTTATAGCATCAAGATAACTGATTTCTCTTAACAGTTTGGCATCTGGATGTTTTTGGGGGTCTTTATCGTAAATTCCATCAACCTTTGTTGCCTTTAGTAAAACATCTGCCCTTATCTCAGCTGCTCTCAAAGCTCCTGTGGTGTCTGTAGTAAAAAAGGGAGAGCCTGTTCCCGCAGCAAAAATCACTATCCTCCCTTTTTCTAAATGTCTTATAGCTCTCCTCCTGATGTAAGGCTCCGCAATCTGCCTCATTTCTATAGCAGACATAACTCTTGTTGGAACTTCTTTTTTTTCTAATATGTCCTGAAGGGCAAGTGCGTTCATAACAGTAGCAAGCATTCCCATATAATCTGCAGTAGCCCTATCCATTCCCATTGAAGAGCCTTTCACTCCTCTGAATATGTTCCCTCCACCTATAACAATAGCAATCTCTGCTCCTATCTCATAAACAGATTTTATTTCTTCTGCTAATTCATCAATAAAATGGGGGTCAATCCCGTATTCACGGTCCCCCATTAACGCTTCCCCAGAGAGTTTAAGCAGAACTCTCTTGTATTTCAGTCCCAAAAATTACTCCCCTATTTCGTATCTTGTAAATCTTCTTACCTGTATGTTTTCTCCAAGTTTTGCAATATACTCTTTAATCAAATCTTCAACAGTTTTTTTGTCATCTTTTATGTAAGGTTGTTCAAGGAGACAGACTTCTTTGAGAAATTTCTCAACTTTTCCTTCTGCAATCTTTTCCGCTATGTGTTCTGGTTTACCTTCTGCAATAGCTGCTTCCCTTGCTATTTCTCCTTCTTTTTCTATAACTTCTTTAGGAACATCCTCCCTGCTTACATACTGAGGTTTCATTGCTGCAATTTGAAGAGCAAGCTCGTTGGCAAGCTCTTTAAATGTTTCGTTTCTTGCTACAAAATCTGTCTCACAGTTTAATTCAAGGAGAACTCCAACTCTCCCACCTGCATGTATGTAAGCGTGAATGAGACCTTCTTTCGTTTCCCTTCCTGCTTTTTTAGCAGCTTTTGCAATACCTCTTTTTCTAAGAAGCTCAACAGCCTCTTCTAAATTACCATTTGTTTCTTCTAAGGCTTTCTTACATTCAAGTATTCCTGCTCCTGTCATCTCTCTTAAAGTTTTGACGAGCTTTGCATCTACTGCCATTATTTCAACTCCTCCTTTGCTTCTTCTATTTCTTCAGGAAGTTCTTCTTTTACCTCTTTGTCTATAGCTTTTTCTAAAGCTTCCTCTTTTTCAGGGGCATTGGCTCCATGAATGCCAGATTCTACTATCCCAACTTCAGCTACTCCCTCTTCTTGTGCCTTTTTCATAAGCTCAGCCTCTACACTTTCTGTTTCTATCTCAGTTCCCACAGACTCTCTGAGAGATTTTCCTTCTAATACAGCATCTGCTATTTTTGTAGTAATAAGGTTAATTGCCTTGATAGCATCGTCATTACCAGGTATTGGATAGTCAATAACATCCGGGTCACAATTTGTATCAGCAATAGCAACAACAGGAATTCCAAGTTTTTTTGCTTCCCTAACTGCAAGTTCTTCTCTGACTGTATCAACAACATAAAGTATGTCTGGAATCTTTTCCATATCTTTTATTCCACCTAATATCTTCTCTAACTTTTCCTTTTTCTTTTTCAGCTTTACAACTTCTTTTTTAGGTAGAATTTCAAAAGCACCTTCAGCTTCCATTCTCTCTAATTTTTTCAGCTTATCTATAGATTTTCTTACAGTATAAAAGTTTGTCAGCAATCCTCCTGGCCATCTTTCATTAATGTAAAAAACTCCACACCTTTCAGCCTGTTCCTTTATAATGTCCTGAGCCTGCTTCTTTGTTCCCACAAACAGAACTGTTGCTCCATTTGCAACCTCATCCCTTATAAACTCCCATGCAGTCTTAAACAGGGGAATAGTTTTCGCGAGGTCAATAATGTGAATCCCATTTCTTTTTGTAAAGATGTAAGGAGCCATTTTGGGATTCCATCTTCTGGTCTGATGTCCAAAGTGAACACCTGCTTCTAAGAGCTCTCTCATAGTAATTTCAAAAGGCATAACATTACCTCCTAAGGGTTTATTCTTCCGCTTCCCAATAACCACAAAGGGCAACCCTTTTGTAGCGGGAAGCGTGTTTATTTGACTAAATTCAAAAACTTAAATAATATATCATAACTACTAAAAATTTACCAGTCTACAGGGTTTAAATGAAAATACTTTTTAGATATCTTTATAAGAAATTATTTATTTACATTTTAGTTATTGTCCCTTCGTTTACCTTTATCGCTATGTTAGTTGAAGTAGTTGAAATTTTAAGAAAGATAAAGAAAGTAGATTATAGTGAAATTCTCCTGTATTCTGTTTTCCAATCCCCAGAAAAGGTTTATTACATACTTCCTGTATCTGTTGTTTTATCTTTTTTCCTTCTTGCAAGAGACCTTATAAATTCTAAAGAGATTTATCCTATACTTCTTAACGGTATTTCACTGAAAAAAATCGGTATTACATTGTTTGTTTTTCCCTTGTTTATGTCTTTAGTCCAGATAATAAATCTTGAAGTCGTAATGCCCCAGGCAAAAATGAAAGCGGAAGGTATATATAAGTCTTTAAAAAAGCAGAAAACTTCAGAACCTGTGATTGCTTACAATACATGGGTAACTGTCAATAAAAAAACCTTTGTTTACTTTTCTTTTCTGGATTTTGCACACAAAAGGGGAAAAGGAATAAATCTGATTATCTTTGACAGGAGTTTTAATCCCTCTTTAATTATTGAAGGTAAAACTTTTCAGATAAAAAATTACATAAAAATTTTTGAAGGAAAGATTGTTGCAATAAAAAATTCTGAAAAGTTAGATGTAAAATATTTCCGCGAGTTTACATTTCCCGAAAAAATAGATATTGATAATTTCAGAAAACTTG
>JALSNI010000021.1 GCA_026987075.1 Persephonella sp.
ACAAACTTACAGGATGGCATATAGACATATTAAGCGAGGAAGATTTTGAAAGGATTCAGCAGCTTCCAAGGTCAAAGAGATGAGCCAGTTAGAAAATGCGTAATATGTAAAAAAAAAGGCCAAAGAGGGAGTTAATCAGATTTGTTGAAAAAAGCAAAGAGATAGATATTCTGAAGGATAAAGGTGGAAGGGGTGTGTATGTATGCCCTTCCTGCATCTATGAAAAAAAGTTCAGAAAGATGATGAATACTCCTGAAGAACAGATAAAAACACAGCTTGAGAGACAGATTATAAACCTCGTTCAGATAGGGTGGAGAGGAAGAATTATAAAGATAGGTTACGACGAAGCAGAAAAGGCTCTAAAAAAAGGGAAAAAAGGTTTTTTAATCATCGCAGAGGATATAGCAGAAAGGACAAAAAGGAATATTTTAAGGATTAAAAATGTTGAATATTTTCAGATATTTAATAAATTACAGCTGGGAAGTTTTATAGGAAAACGAGAGGTGGGGATAATATTTGTCCCTGAAACAAAATTTGGTTTAAAATTAAAAAGTTTAATAGCTCAATACACTGAGCTGAAAAGGAGGTAATGAAGTTTGTCAAAGGTTAAGATTTCTGACCTTGCTAAAGAATTTGGAATGACGTGGAAACAGCTTGCTGAAGAGATACAGAATCTTACAGGGGAAACTATAAAGTCACCATCCACGAAAGTAGATGAAGAAATTGTCTCTCTTCTGAGAGATGTTTTAGGAGATTCAACAGTAGTAGTTGAAGAAGAAATTGAAGAAAAAAAAGAAGAGAAAGAAGGAATAAAACTGTGGGATTTTGCCCACCAGATAGATGTTCCTGTTGATGAGCTTAAAGAAGGGTTAAAAGCCCTTGGTTATGAGGGAGAGATAGACAGCTTTACTGTTATTGATGAAACAATTGTAGAGAAACTTAAACAGTATGTTTCAGAAAAAGAGAAAAGGGAAGAGGAAAGAAAAAAAGAAGAAGAAAAGCTGAAAAAGGAAAAGGAAAAAGCAAAGGAACTCAAAAAGAAAGAGATTGAAGAAAAGAAAGCATTTAAAGCAAAATTAGAGGAAAAGTCTCCTGTTGAGAAAAGAAAGGAAGAGAAAGTTAAGCAAAAAGAAGAGAAAAAGGTCAAAAAAGAAAAACCTGTAGAGATACCAAAAAGAGAAGAGAAAAAGCCTAAAGAAAAGATAGAAAAAGTTGAAAAGGTTGAAAAGAAAGTAGAAGAAACCCCACCAAAAGTAGAAGAGAAGAAAGAAGTAAAAGAAAAACTCCCAGAAAAGGAGCAGATAAGACTGAGCAAGGAAGAAAAAGCAGAATTAGAAGCACTGAAGAAACTGATGGGAGCCCAACCTAAAAAGAAAAAGAAGAAAAAGAAAAAGGAAAAAGAAGAGGAAAAAGGGAAAGTAGAAAGCAAAAAAGAGGAAGAAGAAGTAAAAATAGCCATTATTCCGGAAGTGATAACAGTAAGAGAATTGTCAGAGTTATTAGGACTATCTGTTAATCAGATAATGGCTGACCTTTTACAAAAAGGAGTTCTTGCAACAGTTAACCAGACTATAGACCCTGAGATAGCACTTCAGATTGCGGAAGAGCACGGATTTTTAGCAGAAATTCAAAAAGAAGGAGAAGAGCTTAGTATTATTGAAGAACTTCCAGAGGAAGAAAAAATAAAGCTGATACAGGAAGAGGAAGAAGGAGAGTTAGTGGAAAGACCTCCCGTAGTAACAGTTATGGGACACGTAGACCATGGTAAAACAACACTATTAGATACAATAAGAAAAACAGATGTTGCAGCAAGAGAAAAAGGAGGGATAACACAGCATATAGGTGCTTATAAAATAAAACTTCCAAACGGAAAAGAAATCACATTTTTAGATACCCCAGGACACGAAGCATTTACCACACTCAGGGCGAGAGGTTCAAAAGTAGCTGACATAGCAGTGTTGGTTGTTGCTGCAGATGATGGAGTGAAACCACAGACAGTAGAGGCAATCAATCACGCTAAAAATGCTGAGGTTCCTATCATCGTTGCGATAAACAAGATAGACAAACCAGGAGCAGACCCTGAAAGAGTAAAAAGGGAGCTGTCCCAATACGGTCTCATCCCTGAAGAGTGGGGAGGAGACACAATAATGGTTCCTGTTTCGGCAAAAACAGGTCAGAATGTAGAGGAGCTTTTAGAAAATATCCTACTTGTTGCAGAAATACTTGACCTTAAAGCAAATCCTAAAAAGCCTGCAGTTGGAACAGTTATTGAGTCTAAGCTAGACCCTAAAAAGGGACCTGTAGCGACTGTCTTGATAGAAAATGGAACACTTCGTCAAGGAGACTATTTCGTTGCAGGATACACATGGGGAAAAGTAAGGGCGATGTTTGATGAGAGAGGCAATCAGCTAAAAGAAGCAGGACCTGGAACACCTGTTGAAATATTAGGCTTTAACGAAGTGCCACAGGCAGGAGATAAATTTATCGTCAAGAAAACAGAAAGAGAAGCAAGACAGTTAGCTGAGCAGAGAAAAAGAAAAAGAGAAGAAGAGATTCTTGCCAAAAGAACAAGGATACACTTTGAAAATTTAGCAGGGGAAAAAGAGGTTAACATAATAGTCAAAGCAGATGTTCAGGGTTCATTAGAAGCTATCATAAAATCCCTTGAAGAGCTTTCTGAAAAATTTGAAGATGTGAGCATAAACGTTATTCACAGCGGAGTAGGAGCAGTTACAGAAAGTGACGTTATGCTGGCAGCTGCATCAAATGCAATAATACTTGGATTTAATGTCCGACCAGATGCAGCAGCAAGAAGAGCAGCAGAAGAAGAGCATGTTGACATAAAAATATACAGCATCATATACGACCTTATAGAAGATATGGAAAAAGCATTAAAAGGTATGCTTGAACCTGTTGAGAGAGAGCAGTTCCTTGGAACCTGTGAGGTTAAACAGATATTTAGAATTAAAGGTGTTGGAACAGTGGCAGGGTGCATAGTAACAGAGGGAGTAATAAGAAGAAATGCTAAGGCAAGACTGGTCAGAGATGGAGTAGTAATATACGATGGGGAGATATCTTCCCTGAAAAGATTCAAAGAAGACGTTAAAGAAGTGGCAAAAGGTTACGAGTGCGGTCTGACGCTAAAAGACTTCAATGACATAAAGCCGGGAGACATTATAGAATCCTACGAGATTATTCAGGAAAAACAAGAATAACTGAATGATAAAAGTCGTAGAAATATTCAGAACTGTTGAAGGAGAAGGTAAGTGGGTAGGTTTACCTGTTGCTTTTATTCGTTTAGAAGGGTGTAATCTCAGGTGCGAGTGGTGTGATACCCCTTATTCATACGATGGAAAAAGCTTCAGGGAGATATCTGTAGAAGCTCTTGTTGATGAGATTGAAAATTTTGGTCTTAAAAGGGTGTGTATAACTGGAGGAGAACCTTTCTTAACCTCTCAACTACCTAATCTTGTGGAAAGCCTGCTGGAAAAAGAATACACAGTCCTGATAGAGACAAATGGAACACTGTGGAACGAAAATATAGGGAATATGAAAACAGATAATCTTCACATCACATGTTCTCCCAAACCACCTTCTTACTTTATTCATCCACAGCTTTTACCTTACATTACAGAGCTGAAGTTTGTTGTTGATAAACACATAAAGTTAGAAAACATACTGAATGAAAAAACAGAAAAAATAATAAAAAATGATTTTATTGTTCTTCAGCCTGAAAGTAACAAAAAGGAAATGGTAGAAAAAGCTTTAAAAATACAGGAAGAACTGCTGAAAAAAGGAATAGAAAGCAGAATTATTCCCCAATGTCATAAAGTATTAGGTTTACCATAATGAAAAAAGTTGTTCTGAAAAAAACAGCTGAGAGAAAAATTAAACAGTTTAATCAATGGATATACAAAAACGAGATTAAAAAGTATCCCCCAGACATACAAAAAGGGGAGATTGTTCAGGCTTTCACTTCATCTGGACAGTTTGCAGGCATAGGATACTTTAACCCTTTAAGTAAAATATCTCTCAGGATACTGTCGTTCAAAAGAGAAAAAGACATCAGCAGCCTCATAAAAAGGAGAATAGGAGAAGCTTTCCACAGGAGAAAAAAACTACTGGAGAACACAACAGCATTTAGAGTTGTTCATTCAGAAGGAGACCTGTTGCCGGGTCTAATTGCTGATTATTACGATGGTTATCTATCTGTTCAGATAAATACAGCTGGTATGGAAAATTTTAGAGATGCTATTTTACAGTTTCTTATTGAGCACATAAAGCCTAAAGGAATATACGACAAATCTGACAGTAAAATAAGGAGTATTGAAGGATTAGAGACAGATAATAAACCTTTATATGGGGAAATCCCTAAGAAAATAGTAGTCAATGAGAACAGTATTTACTTTACAGTTTATCTTCAAGAAGGGCAGAAAACAGGATTTTACCTTGACCAGAGAAAAAACAGACAGATAGTTTCACAGTATGTGGAAAAAGGTTTTAAAGTTCTTGACTTGTTTTCCAATGCAGGGGGGTTCGGTATATACTGCTATAAAAGAGGTGCAGATTTCGTAAAGTTTGTTGACGTTTCTCCAAATGCTGTAAAACAGTTAGAGGAGAACTGTCACCTGAACAATCTGAAAAATTTTGAAATAGTAAAGGAAGATGCCTTTGATTTTTTGAAAAAGGAAAATCAAAGATACAACATTGTTATTATTGACCCACCTTCCTTTGCAAAAACAAAGCACGAAAGAGAAGGAGCATTGAGAGGATTCAAATATCTTATAGCGAATAGTTTAAAGATTCTTGAAGAGAAAGGTTATCTTGCTGTGTTTTCCTGCTCTTTTCATGTAACGATGGAAGACCTTATCAATGTTTCATTGAGTGCTGCACAGGACACAGGGAATATCCTTGAGATTGTAGAATTTATGTATCAGGATTTAGACCACCCAATTTTACTTAACATGCCAAACACTTTATATCTCAAAGGTATTCTATTCCAGAAGCTATGAAAATCAAAAAAGCCATAGAGCTTGGAGTAGAGAGGCTAAAAGAAGCAGGAGTAAAAACTCCAGTAACAGATACCCATCTTATTCTGTCCAAAGTATTAAACCTCCCCAGGTGGAAATTGATATCAGAAAAGGAAGAAGAGATACCCCCAGAAAAATTGAGAGAATTCTTCTACTTTATAGAAAAGAGAGCAGATAGATATCCATTAGGATACATTTTAGGAGAAAAAGAGTTTTATAATATCAAATTAAAAGTTGAAGAAGGAGTGCTTATACCCCGGCCGGAAACAGAGATTTTAGTTGAAGAATGCCTGAAAAGAATTCCTGAAAATAAAAAGACAACAGGTCTTGAGATAGGAGTAGGTTCAGGAGCTATATCCATAGCACTGCTAAAGAACAGACCTCTGCTTACAATGTATGGAGTTGATGTATCAGAAAAAGCTCTTCAGCTCACCACTTTAAATGCTAAAACAAATGGAGTGCTTGACAGGTTAATTTTACTCAAAAGTAATCTGTTTGAAAAAATTTCACAACAGAAGTTTGACTTTATTGTTTCAAATCCTCCATACATATCAGAAGAAGAGTATAAACATTTAGAGGAGGAAGTGAAAAAGGAGCCTAAAGAAGCATTATTAGCAGGTAAAGAAGGAACAGAGTTTTACGAAAAGATAGTAAAAGGAGGTAAAAGATTTTTGAAGAAAAATGGTTTTTTTGGGTTTGAAATAGGTTATAATCAAGGAAAGAAAGTAAAGAACATACTTGAAATAGAAGGCTTTAAAGTAAAAATAATAAAAGATTTACAAGGCTTAGACAGAGTAGTAATAGGAGAAAAGAATGATTAACATAAGAGAAGAAACTGTTGAATTTCTTGAAATAGAAGGAAGAAAGACACTAAAAGGAGTTGTCCATGTATCTGGAGCAAAAAATGCTGCTCTTCCGTTGATGGCAGCAACACTTCTTACAGATGAGGCGATTATTCTTAATAACATCCCCTATCTACTTGATGTTTTTACAATGAAATCTTTGCTTGAGCACATTGGTATTGAAGTAACAGAATTAGAAAAGGGAAAATTTCTATTTAGATTTTCAGAAGTAAACTCTCTGGAAGCACCTTATGAGCTTGTCAGTAAAATGAGGGCTTCTATACTGGTTTTAGGGGCTATGCTTGCCCGTTTTCATCAGGCAAAGGTTGCTCTTCCCGGCGGATGTTCAATAGGGACAAGACCTGTGGATTTCCATCTTACAGCACTAAAAAAAATGGGAGCACAGATAAAAGTTGAACACGGATATATTTATGCAAAAGCTCCTGATGGTTTAAAAGGAACTGTCATTGAATTTCCCAAAAAAACAGTAACAGGCACAGAAAACATTATGATGGCTGCATCTATTGCAGAAGGAAAAACAGTATTAAAAAATGCAGCTAAAGAACCTGAGGTGGTTGACCTTGCAAATATGCTGAAGAAGATGGGGGCACAGATAGAAGGAGAAGGAACAGACACTATTGTTATCACAGGTGTAAAGAGACTAAAGGGAACAGAACATACTATAATCCCTGACAGGATAGAGGCAGGAACTTTTGCTGTTCTTTCTGCTTTATTTGATGGAAATATAATCATTGAAAATTATCCATACCAGTATCTGAAATACGTCCATAACATTTTAGAGAAAATCGGAGTTACAATGGTTCAGGTGGGAAGAAACAGTTTTGTTGCAAAAAGATTAAAAACTCTGTATCCAGCTAAAATAGAAACGAGAGAGTATCCTTTCTTTCCTACAGACCTGCAGGCACAATTTATGACACTGTTGTCTGTTGTAGAAGGGGTTTCAACAATTAGAGAGAACATTTTTGAAAACAGATTTATGCACGTTCCTGAACTGAGGCGGTTGGGAGCCAACATTAAAATCAATAACAGAACTGCTGTTATATCTGGTGTAAAAAAGTTGACAGGGGCTCCTGTTAAAGCAACAGACCTGAGAGCAAGTGCTGCTATGGTTATAGCAGGACTTATTGCAGAGGGAACAACCCGTATCTATAACATCTATCATTTAGATAGGGGATATGAAGACATTGATTCAAAACTCAGAACATTAGGTGCAGAAGTATCAAGAGGAGTTGAGTAATTTTTTTACTCTGTCAAGCTCTTTTCTTGTCTCTTCTATGTTTTCTATAATGGAAGACCTTTTTTCTAAGATGTTTGCAACAGAATCTTCCATTTGGAGGATATTTCTCTTATTCTTTGTCACAAGGTCTTTTACCCCGGTGTATATAATAGAAAAGTTAGTATTATCAAAATATCCAGACTCTATTAGTCCTTTAAAATACATGGTTTCTAATTCTTCTATAAGTGTTTTCAATGTTTTGATTTTTTTGTATATTTCCTCAAGAGTATTAAAATTGTTTATCAAAAGCTTTGAAAGTTTGTAAAAGTATTCTGATGATGATGAGAGAAGATAATAAAAGTTATTTAAGTTTTCATTTGTATCATTGCCTTTTTCTTCTAAAGAAGACAGGAATTTTAACAGCATAAGAATCTCTAACTTAGATAAAGTTATCGTGAACATAATTTCCTTTATTCCTTTTGTATTTAAATCAATAAGCCTTCTCATCTGTTTTACTATTTTGCTTTCTTCTTCTGAATTTTTCCTCATTTCTGCTGAAATGACAGAGAACACAGCTCCACTACTTCCAAGATGCATAGATTCTATAGAGGAATTTAAGGCAGTTAGACGAATTTCATCAGCCATTTTGTATATCTCTTCAGCCTCTTTTGAAAAAACATTTTTTAAATTCTCTAATTTCATAATAGATTGGAAAAGTTTTTCAATTAAATTATATAAATTTGAGGATTCTAATATGAGTTTTGAATGTTTCCTTGCAGTTGAGGATTTTTCTATTTGAGATAAAGATGTTTTGTTTTTTATTTCAGCTATAAGTGCATCTTTCATAAACTCATCATAGTTTTCAAAATTTAACACCTGAAGACTATCCATTAGAACTTTGTAAGAAGTTTCTATTCCTCCATCTTTTTCTGCTTCTAACATATTTTTGTATAACTGGGGAATTATACTAAAGTATGGAGATGTAGGTTTTATTCTTATGGATATGTATTCTTTGATTTTTCCAGTTTCATCTTTGACTGGCATTACAGTGGCAAGAACCCAGTAATAACTGCCGTCTTTTGCCATATTTTTTACATAAGCAACTATTGGTCTGCCAGACTGTATGTAATCCCAGAGTAGTTTAAAAACAGCTTTTGGCATGTCAGGATGTCTAACTATGTTGTGGGGGCTTCCTATAAGTTCTTCCATAGAGTATTTACTCACCCTCTCAAAAACATCATTTCCTGACAGAATTATTCCTTTCAGGTCTGTGCAGGAAAAAAACATCTCGTTCTCTTTAAATTCCGATTCCCTGTTGATAGGTTTGGGTTTTAATTGTCTCATAAAGCCCTCTTGATTAAAATCAACTATTGATTTAAATCAACTTTTCGGATGATGTTATCTTTATCTTTAACTGAGGAAGTCTTTCAGATGTTTTTTAATGGCGAGGGTTCTGAGCTTTTTTAATGCTCTTTGTTCAAGCTGTCTTACCCTTTCTCTTGAAATACCAAGGAGTTCTCCAACTTCTGTTAGAGTTTTTGGTTCTTCTCCGTTCAGTCCAAACCTGTATTCAATAATTGCCTTTTCTCTATCATCTAACACATTTAATAGTTTATTAAGCTCTTTGTGTAAAGATTCTTCAACAATGTCTTTTTCCACATCTTCTGTTCCTTTTTTGGATAATACATCTAAAAGGGTAAGGTCTTCTCCCTCTTCTCCAATAGGCCTGTCTAAAGAGTATGGCATCCTCACAATCTGAAGGGCATTTCTTACTTTTTTAGGGGAAGCTCCTACTTCTTTTGCAATTTCTTCAATGGTAGGTTCTCTTTTTAGCTCTTCCTTTAGTCTCTCATAGGTTTCCTTTACTTTACTGATAAAAAGGGATTCTTTTACAGGGATTCTTACAGCTCCTGTTTGCTGAAATATGGTCTGCATTATTGCCTGTCTAATCCACCATACAGCATAAGATATAAATTTTACGTCCCTGTCAGGGTCAAATCTTTTTGCTGCTTCTAAAAGTCCTAAATTTCCTGCTGCTATAAGGTCTGTTAGTGGAACACCCCACCCCATAAAGTTTTTTGCAACGTTGACCACAAAACGAAGGTTTCCTTCAACAAGTTTCTTTAGAGCCTCTTTATCTCCTTTTTTAGCCCTTCTGGCCAGCTCTTTTTCTTCTTCTGGCGTCAGAAGTGGATGTTCAGCCATTTTCTGTATGTAAAGATTTAATGTTGTCTGTTCTTTATCTAAATCAGCCATAATTTCCCCTCTTTTTTTAATAAAAAGTAAGAACAATTCTTAATAAAGTCTATGATTTTCCTCAATTAATAAAGTTAGATTTCTTCTGAAGGTAGTTCAACTTCTATTCCAAGTTCTTCTAACTGTTCCTCTCTAACAAAATCAGGAGCCTGGGTGAGGGGACATATACCTTTCTGTGTTTTGGGAAAGGCGATAACTTCCCTGATGCTCTCAGAACCAGTCATAAGGGCAACAAGTCTGTCAAGTCCAAAGGCAAGTCCTCCGTGGGGAGGAGCACCGTATTTGAGTGCGTTAACTAAAAAGCCAAATCTCTCTTCTGCCTCTTCGTCTGATATGCCTATCAGCTCAAATATTTTTTTCTGAACATCTGGTCGGTGGATACGGATGGAACCACCTGCTATTTCTTCTCCGTTAAGGACAAGGTCATATGCTCTTGATTTGAAAGATAGAGCCAATTCTTTGTTGTTTACTGCCTCATCTAATTTTTCTATGTCTTCTTCTTTAGGTGATGTAAATGGGTGATGGAGTGCAACGAGTCTTTTTTCTTCTTCATCCCACTCTAAAAGTGGAAAATCAATAATCCAGACAAACTCCCATCTGTTTTCAGGTATAAGTCCCATCATTTCTGCAATATGTTTCCTTAAAAATCCTAAAACACGGTGGGTTATTTCTGGTTTGTCTGCTATAAAAACAAGGAGGTCTCCTTTTTCTCCTTCCATTCTCCTTGTAATCTGGTTTATCTGCTCCTGCGTAAAGAACTTTACAATAGGGGACTGTAAAGAACCGTCTTCATTTATCTTAATCCATGCCATTCCTTTAGCACCAAATTTCTGGGCATATTCAGTCAAGTTATCAATCTCTTTTCTGGTTAATTTTGCACCGCCTTTTATGTTAATACCTTTCACAAGCCCTCCTTCCTGAGCAACTGCTCGGAAAACTTTAAACTCAACATCCTTTGATATGTCTGTAATGTCTACAAGCTCAAGACCGTATCTAAGGTCTGGTTTATCTGTTCCGTATCTGTTTATTGCTTCTTCATAGGACATTCTCTTTATAGGAAGATTTATCTCTATTCCCAGTATCTTTTTGAATAGATAATGGACAAGACCTTCCGAAATTGCTATAACGTCTTCTTCACTAACAAAAGACATCTCAAAGTCTATCTGTGTAAACTCAGGCTGTCTGTCTTTTCTCAGGTCTTCATCTCTAAAACATTTAACTATCTGAAAATATCTTTCAATACCTCCTACCATAAGTATCTGTTTGAACAGCTGTGGTGACTGGGGAAGTGCATAGAACTTTCCCTGCTCAAGTCTTGAAGGGACTAAAAAATCTCTTGCCCCTTCAGGTGTGGATTTTGTCAGCATTGGAGTTTCTACTTCTAAAAATCCATGTCCAGCAAGATACTCCCTTGTTGCCTGGTATACTTCATGTCTTAGAATAAGCTTTTTCAACATAGAAGGTCTTCTAATGTCTAAATATCTGTATCTCAGTCTGACCTCTTCGTGAACATTTATGTTGTCTTCAATAGGAAAGGGAAGTATGTCACATGTGTTTAGAATTTTCAGTTCCTCAACTGCTACTTCTATGTTTCCTGTTTTTAGCTTTGGATTTTCTGTTCCTGCTGGTCTTCTGTTCACCCTGCCCCTTACTGCAAGAACATATTCAGACCTGACTTTTTTTGCTTTTTCGTAGGCTTCTTCAGGACTTTTTGAAGGGTCTATAACAATCTGGACAATTCCTTCCTTATCTCTCAAATTTATAAAAATAACTCCTCCGTGGTCTCTAACGCTATCAGCCCACCCAAGAAGCCTTACTTCATCACCAATGTTGTTTTCTGTAAGCTCTCCACAGAAGTAATCCCTTTTAAAATCACCTAAGTTGTCTAACATTTATTTCCTCTCAGTATGGATTTTTTAATGAAAAATTAGAATAATTATTATATCATTACAAAAACTTATGGGGGTATAGTATGAGGGGATATCTTTTTATTTTTGTTGTCTTATTACTAACATCCTTTTTAACAGGCTGCCAGCACGCAAATAAAGAAATAACAACTTTAAAAAGAATAGAAGACGAACAGTTGTGGGGTAGAAAAAGAAGAGCTGAAAAGGCTGTTAAAATTTATGAAAAAACAGCTGATGAATATTATAAAGATAGAGCTTATGATAAAGCTATAGTTTTTTACAATAAGGCTTTAGTAAAACTGAAGTATTTGAAAAAGCTAAGGCATCCAGATGCTGCACAGATTTATGAAAAAATGGGAGATTGCTATCTGAAATTAAAGGATAAAAGCATAGCAGAAGAATTTTATAAAAAAGCATTGGACATTTATCTGAAGTTTTATGGTGATAATGACATAAGGGTCAAAAGAGTAAAAGAAAAGATAAAAGATATTAAGCTATCCTCTCATTCAGATTTTGGACTGTATAGCAAAATGCTGCATGGGACCACGTGAGTGGAGTAACAGAGAGGGGATTCCCTGTTTCAGGGTTATACTGTTCTGCTAATAACCCGGCCTGTGACTGTCTTTTGACAGCCCATTTAATTAGTTTTATTCCTTCTTCTATCTGATTTGTTGCTATGTACCAGTCTGCAAGCCACATAGTTGTTACAATCCATGGATTTCCCGGATAATCTTTTTCTATCCTGTGATACTGGTCTCCTTCAAAACGGGCAAGCCCTTTTATTCCAAACTTTACCCACAGTTTTTCTTTTATAGCGTTGACAGTATTTATTACTCTATGGTCATTTGGGGGAAGCATTCCTGTAAAATAAACAGCGAGAAGACTTGCATCTACAGTGAGATCTTTTTCCCATTTTCCTGAATTTTTCTTCTTCAACATTTTGATAAAGCGTTCATATTTTCTGTCATACAACTTCTTCAGTATGGCTGACCTTACTTCTCTTGCTGCTTTTTCGTATTTCTTGGATTCTTCAATGTTCCCAGTGAGATGAGCCATCTTAGACGCAGACATTAGTCCAGCAAATACTGTTGCACAGGTGTAAGTTAAAACTCCTCTCCTTTCTTCCCACGGGTCATAACTTTCTAAAGGAAGCCCATCTTTATCCCTATAATAAACCATAAATTCTGCTGCAGGTCTTACTAATCTGCTATACATTCTATCTATAAATTCAATATCTTTTGTCTCTTTGTAATGGTTGTATAATGCCCAGATAACAAGGGCTGTTTCGTCTTCTTGAATTGGTAGCTGAGGATTTCCATCTTCATCTATCCAGGGATGCCATGAAGAACCAAAAGACCCATCTGGTAAATACTTTTGTAGAAAGTAACCTTTTTTGGTTAGTGTGTGAGCTGCAAACTCAAAAAACTTTTTTGTTGTGTTCCCATAACCTGCCCTATCTAAAGCCATAACTATGAAGGCATTGTCCCGAGGCCACGAATAGCTGTAGTGGTCTTTGTTAAACCTGTGAAATATGCTTGAATCAGCAGATGCAATAATAGCTCCGTGGTTATCCATGTGGGCTTTTATGATGTGTAGACTTCTGTTGTAAAGTTCTTTAATCTTTCCATTAATGGAGTCTTTTAATTTTTTCTGCTCTTTTAGCCAGCTTTTGTGAAAAATCTCTGTTTCTTCAATAAAGTGTTCAATTCCTTCTTTGAGCATCCGAGACTGCTTTTCTTCTAAATCATCAAAGCTGTGTCCTGCTATTAGATAGTAATAAAAAGTTTTTTCCTCTGAGGGTTTAAGCTCAGTATAATAAGCAACAGCACTGTCTATTTCCCCCCTTGCTATAGGATTCCTTTTTAGATTTTCTGACTCTATCTGTCTCAGAGCTGAATCTTTTTTCATACTGATGGTGTAGTCTGAAAGCTGTGGGAATATAGAAATAAGCAGGTAAACAGATTCTCTGTAATGAACTATGCCCTGAAGGTCAGGATGATAAAGAGCTGTATTACCGGTGGTAGTTTCATAAAGACAGAAGTCGTGGTAAAAGAATACTTTTACATCTTTCTTTTTGTCTGAAAGATTTTTTATTTTTACTTTTCTTATGTATATAGGTAGATATTTATGTATTAAATCATTTACTACCAGTTTTGTTTCTAACTCCTCGTTTTCTGCTGATATTTCCGTTATTAGTGTTCCTTTTCTGTAAGAGAACTTTCTTTCCCAGCTGTCCATGTATTCTATTTTTCCGTCTATAGATACAATGAAATGATTTTTATTTCCCACTAAATGGTTAAACTGCCCTACATAGGGAAAATAAAGGTCTCTCATAGAAAGATATTTGTCAAAATTTATGAATAAATTTCCGTTTGATATGACAGCCTCTCTAAACATGTTAGCCGCCGCTTACAGGTGGTATTATGGCTATAATGTCTCCCTCTTTTAACCTTGTTTCATTAGATGTATATTCTTCGTTTACTGCAATCATAACTTTATCTATTAAGTCTGAAATTTCTGGATGTTTTTGTTTAATAATTTCAATAAACTGAGATACTGCTGTATTTTCAGGGATTTCTAATACTTCTTCTCTCTTTTTTATTCTATCTTTTATGGAAGAAAAGTAAAGAACCTTAACCTTCAAACTTTATCTCCCATTCTGTTATAAGATGTGAGCCTCTCAAAAAATGAGCTCTAAGTTTTAGCTTTACTACTTCATCAAAGGAGTGAAATCCTTCCCCACCAACAAGAGTTGGTGTATCAGTTCCTCCTACGATAAATGGAATGTGTATCAGTCTTACTTCGTCTACAAGTCCAAGCCTGAGAAGATTCCAGTTTAGTGTTGACCCTCCTTCAACCATAAGTGTTTTTATTCCTTTTTTATATAAAACATCCATCATCTCAACAAGGTCGACACTTTCTTTCCCACATTTTATAACTTCAACTTTTTCCTGTAGAGCTTTTACTTTTTCTTCAGGGGCGCTTTCTGATGTAATTATTATTGTGGGAGCGTGTTTCTCTAATATATTTGCATCAAGTGGTATGTCAGCCTTTGATGTGGGAACTATCCTTGTGGGATTTTTCCCTTCAACGTATCTAACTGTTAAAAAAGGATTGTCTGTTCTTATAGTTTCAGCTCCTACCATAATACCGTCAACTTTTGCTCTGATTTGGTGAAGATATCTGTTTGCCTCTTCGTCCATAAACTGCATTATTTCTTTGGAGGAACGCCCTTTTCTTAAAGTCAACTTACCGTCCACAGTAACTTCGGATACAATGATTGTGTAAGGTCTGTGCATTACTTACCCCTTTTAGTCGTAATCTTTGTTATATTTTATGTAAAGGTATATAACCCTTTGTGCAAGGGAAAGGGTCATTAATGCTGTTATTATAATGAATCCTGTTTGCAAACCACCAAGAATATGAAAGTGTTCTAAAATTGCAAAGATGATAATAGTAAGAACTGTTTCCGGTCTTCCAAAGAATCCTACTCCTTCAAGAGGGTCGTCAATTTTTCCTTTTTTTCTGTTCTCAAATCCTATTTCTGCATATGCAACAGGTTTTATAAAGGTATGAAGCATGTTTACAACAACTGCTAATGCTGTAAGAACAGGTGTGGAATAAGTTATTCCTATAAAAAACAGGACAAATCCATCAACAAATTTGTCTGCAAGCCAGTCAAATACAGCTCCAAACTTTGAGGATCTGTCTGTTTCCCGTGCTACAATGCCGTCCATAAGGTCAAAGAAACCGCTGAGAAACAGAAAAAACGCAGCTGTCAGGGGTTTTCCTTTATAAAAGGAAAATGCAGCAAGAAGTCCCATAATTACAGATACTACTGTAATAACGTTAGGTGTTATGTGTGCTTTTACAAAAATGAGCCCAAAGGGCTCATACAGCTTTTTTAAAGATTTTCGTTTTGAGGTTAAATTCATGTGTCTTCCTTTTACAGTCCTTTTGTTTCAAGCCATGGCATCATTTTTCTTAGCTCTTTTCCTACTTCCTCTACAGGATGCTTTTCGTCCTTTTGCACCATAGCATTAAAATGAGGTCTGTTTGCTACATTTTCAAGTATCCATTCTTTAGCAAACTCTCCCCTTTGTATTTCTTCTAATATTTTTTTATGTATAGGTTTTACAGCTTGATATATTCTATCTCCTCTTGTAACGTCTCCGTATCTTGCAGTGTCAGATATAGAATATCTCATTCCTGATATACCATACTGGTATATAAGGTCAACAATGAGTTTAAGTTCGTGCAAACATTCAAAGTAAGCGACTTCAGGCTGATAACCAGCTTCTACTAACGTTTCAAAACCTGCCTTTATCAGTGCTGTTGCTCCTCCACACAGAACAGCTTGTTCACCAAACAGGTCAGTTTCTGTTTCTTCTGCAAATGTTGTTTCTATAAGTCCTGCTCTTGTGCATCCTATTCCCTTTGCATATGCAAGTGCTACCTCTTTTGCCTTTCCTGTAAAGTCCTGATGAACTGCTACAAGTCCGGGAACACCTTTTCCTTCTTCATACTGCCATCTGACAAGGTGTCCTGGTCCCTTTGGTGCTACTAAAAATACATCAACGTAATCTGGTGGAACAATCTGGCCAAAATGTATGTTGAACCCGTGGGCAAATGCAAGGGCATTTCCTTCATCAAGATTTGGTAGTATTGCTGTCTGAAAAACTTCTGGCTGAATAGTATCTGGAATGAGCATCATAATAACATCTGCTTTTTTTGCTGCCTCGTCAGGTATCAATACTTCAAATCCTTCTGCTTTTGCTTTTTCAGCTGACCTGCTTCCTGAGTAAAGCCCGACAATAACGTTTACACCACTGTCCCTCAGGTTTAATGCGTGGGCGTGTCCCTGGCTACCATATCCTATTATTGCAACAGTCTTGTCTTTTAAAACTTCAAGAGAAGCATCCTCGTCATAATAAATCTTTGCCATTCTTAACCTCCTATTTTTGCTTAATTTAAAATATTACACTACTTAACTGTTATAATCAAAATACCTTTAAATCTGTAACCATTAAGGAGATATTCTAAAACTTTGGAAGCTTCAGCTCCAGTTAGAATGATAGTATCAATATTTATAATTCCATTGCCTACAGTTATGTGGGGAACCTGTTGACCTTTAAATTTTTCTGTTGCTGTATATTTTAGCAGTGTGTCTCCATTACGGGAAACTACTTTCATTTTGTTCTCAAAATTTTTTGAATAAGTTAATACTTTTAAATAAATCTGCTTTTCTTCAAACTGTTTTTTTTGTTTAAGAATGCCTGTTTTATAGGTTAGATGTAGCAGTTTTTCAAATAACTGTTCACCATTTTCTGCTGAACCACATAAAACTTTTAGTATTTTGTCTTTTTTATATATGTCAAAACATATGTTGTAATTACCTCCTATAGATGATAAG
>JALSNI010000022.1 GCA_026987075.1 Persephonella sp.
AACTATCTGGTCTCTCAAAAAGAGAGACTGGGGCACAGGGTAGCAAGTCTCCCTGTGTGGGCTGTTGTCAACCAGCCTAATGTAAGGAGGTTGGCTGTATCTTCCCATAGCTAACCTCACTTACAAGCCTCTGTCTTTAGACAGAGGTAGTTGACACTGTCAGCATCTTTTCTATTGTCAGTTTTACACTTTCTCCTAATGCTATGATGTTATATCCTCCCTCAAGCATAAACAGGAAAGGAACATTTTTTGTTTTCAGTATGCTCTCAACAATCTTTCCTACACCTTCTGTGGTTACCTCAAGATGGGTAAGGGGGTCATCCATATGAAGGTCGTATCCTGCTGACACCATTATTATGTCTGGGCTGAATTTTTCCACCAGTGGTGGAAGTTCTTCTGAGTAAATTCTCTCATAAACGCTGTCTCCTGTACCTGCAGGCAGTGGAACGTTATAGGTAAAACCGTATCCTCTTCCTGCTCCTTTTTCTTCCTTTGAGCCTGTTCCAGGGTAAAAGGGATACTGATGGGTAGAAAAATAAAAAACAGTATCGTCATCGTAGAATGCCTTCTGTGTTCCGTTTCCGTGATGGGCGTCAAAATCTATAATAAAAACCTTCTCATATCCCTTTTTCTGAGCATATCTTGCTGCTATAGCAATGTTGTTGAATATACAGAATCCCATAGCTTTTGCGTGCTCTGCATGATGTCCTGGAGGTCTGACAGCTGCAAATACCCTTTCCACTTCTCCCCTTTCTATCCTATCTACAGCTTCCAGTCCTGCTCCTACCGCATAAGTGGCAGCCTCGTAAGAAAATATGGAGCATCGTGTGTCTGGGTCAAGATAGGTTCCACCGGCTGAGCATAAATCCATAATTTCCTGAGGGTAGTAAGTGTCATGGATGAGGGCTATCTCCTTTGCTGTTGCTTTTCTTGGTTTTATGTAGATTAGCTTGTCCTTTATCAGGTCTACATACTCATTGATAGCTTCAAGTCTGTGGGGAGATTCTGGATGTCCCTCTCCAGTATCATGCTTCAGATACACAGGGTCGTATATGTATCCAACCTTCCTCATCTTTTTACTCCGAATATATTTTTTAAAAATTCCTTTAACTTTTGGACAAAACTTTTTTCTTCTTCCTTCTTAGGAGGAATTAAAGGCGTTGTAAATCTGTGCTTTATGTTGTCTAAAAGGACAAATTCATCACACACTTTCCGAAGCTCATAGGAGCTTGTTTTTTTGAAGGATGCATTTTCCACTCTCTTTCCTATCTCCTGCACCTTTTCAACGACAGGTATAAAATCACTGTCTCCACTTACTAATATGGCTGTATCGTAAGCATCTTTGTATGCTAAACTTATCATGTCTGTTGCTATCAGTATGTCTATTCCCTTCTCTATGTATCCTTCAGGGGTTTTTTTCAGGGGAATTGTTTTTACCTTTATACCAGCATTCTGGAGTTCATTTAAAAATCCCTGCTGTCTTCTAAGCTGTTCTCTCACTTCTTTAGGTAGGTCTCCAGAGGGAATTCCTGTGTAAAAGTAAGCCCTCAAAAGCCACCTGTCTTTCCTCAAAATTTCCACGAGCCTTCTGTAATTTATCTTCAGCTTTAAAGCATTTGTTGCGTGGAACATATTTCCACCATCTATAAATACAGCAACTCTCTCATTTATATACCTGTGTATTATCTTTACTTCCTTTTTCTTTCTAAATATTCCTATCATCTCTCTCCTTTATTAATTTTTTTATTAATTTTTTGTTTTTGTCTAAATTTTCAAGCTGTTGTATCTTTCATAAAACTCTTCCCTGAACTTATTAAACCTTCCTTCTTTTATAGCATTTCTGATATTCTCCATTAAACGACTGTAAAATCTGAGGTTGTGTATTGTTGCAAGGGTCATTCCTGTTATCTCTTCCGCATTAAACAGATGCCTCAGATATCCCCGGGAAAAGTTTCTGCAGGTATAACAGTCACACTCAGAATCAACTGGCTCTTCAGAGAATTTATGCTTTGCTGCCTTTATGTTTATCCTGCCGTATGTTGTAAAAAGTGTGCCGTTTCGTGCATTCCTTGTTGGCATCACACAGTCAAACATATCAACGCCTCTATAAACGCTTTCTATAATGTTTTCAGGAGTTCCCACACCCATAAGATAACGGGGTTTATCCTCTGGAATAAAAGGAACAACAACCTCTGTCATCTCATACATAAGCTCCGCAGGTTCTCCTACAGAAAGTCCACCGATGGCATAACCGTCCATATCAAGCTGAATTGTCATATCTGCACTTTCTTTTCTCAGGTCTGGATATACAGAGCCCTGAATAATACCAAATAGAGCCTGACTTTCATTTTTTTTAGCTTTTTTAGACCTTTTAAGCCATTCAATAGTTTTCCTTACTGCATCTGATGCTGTTGTGTGGCTGACAGGATACGGCGGACAGACATCAAGAGGCATCATTATGTCACTGCCAAATATCTCCTGAATGTGAACAACAAACTCTGGAGTGAAAAAGTGCCACGAACCGTCAAGATGAGACTTAAACTTCACCCCTTCATCAGATAGAATAACCTGAGCCTTATGTTTACCTGACACATTTTTATCTTTTGCAAGGGAGAACACCTGAAAACCGCCACTATCAGTCAATATGGGAAGCTCCCAGCTAATAAACCTGTGAAGGCCTCCAAAATACTCTATTACTTCAATTCCAGGTCTGAGATAAAGATGATAAGTATTGCCTAAAATAATCTGGGGTTTTGTTGATAGGAGCTGGTCTTTCGTTACAGCCTTTACTGTCCCCTGAGTTCCCACAGGCATAAAAACAGGAGTTTCTATCTCCCCATGGGATGTATAAATCTTACCTAATCTTGCATTACCATCTTTCTTTAAAAGCTCAAACCTCAGCAGTTATTAATCCTCCTATTTCGGTAATAACTGTTATTGACAGTTTATAGGTAAATATATAGTTTAATTAAGAAAATAACACAATGTAGATAGATGATAAAAATATCAAAAATTTAAGCAGGGGTAAAGCAATGGTTTTAATTGAGTGGAGCGAAGAATTAGAGCTTGGAATTCCAGAAATAGACGAACAACATAAGAAACTTGTAGAGATGCTTAATGAGTTCTACACAGAGTTAGAAGAAGGACATAAGAGGGAAGCTATTGAACACTTTTTACAAAATTTGGAAGATTACTTGAATTACCATTTAGACTACGAAGAAAAATTTATGGAAGAAAAAGGTTTTCCAGAAACAGAAAATCACAAAAAAGTTCATCAAATGTTCAAAAAACTGTATGCAGAGGAAAAGAAAAGATACATGGATGGAGACCCTAAAGCTTTAAGGGAATTAGTAGCATTTACTTTTTCATGGCTTTTTTCCCACATTATGAAAACAGACAGAAAGTATGCAGAATATATAAACAACACAAAAAGCTGATTTTATCCAACCTTTTCTACCAGAACATCTATCAGATTTTCAACATTATCAAACTGTTCCTGCTCACCTGTTTCCATATCCTTCAGTTCTGGTTTTTCTGACACAAAAACGACATATTCAGCACCTATTTTATTTGCTAATTTCATACGGGATTTCAGACTGCCTTCTTTGAGTATAAGCTCTGTTTTTATTCCTTTTTCCCTCAGCTTTCCAGCTACCTTTAAAGCATCTATGTTAAATTCTGAAACAACCGGTAATACAACAACAGGTTTTCTCTCTATCGGCAGATTTTCAACAAGAAGCATCAGTCTTTCTATTCCTGCTGCAAAACCCAGTGCAGGGGTATCAGGACCTCCAAGCTGTTTAACAAGTGTATCGTATCTACCTCCAGCAGCAACCGTTCCTTGAGCACCTATTTTGTCAGTTATAAACTCAAAAACAGTATCTGTGTAGTAATCAAGTCCCCTTACAAGCCTTGGATTTACCTGATAATTCACTCCCAGATTGTTCAAGTATTCCTTCAGCTTTTCAAACCTCTCAATACTTTCATCTGACAGGAAATCTATCAGGACAGGAGCTTCTCTGGTGGCTTCTCTACATCCCTCAACTTTACAGTCAAGAACCCTCAAAGGATTTCTTTCTATTCTCTTCCTGCAGTCTTCACACAGACTGTTCTCCACTTTCTTCAGATACTCTTTCAGAACCCTTACATACTCTTTCCTACTTTCAAAATCTCCTAATGTATTAATCTCAAGCCTTGCTTCTATATTTAAAGCGTCCAGAATATCTTTAACCATCTTTATCAGCTCTGCATCAGCTACTGGAGAAGACACCCCAAAAATCTCTGCTCCAATCTGATGAAACTGCCTGTATCTACCAGCCTGAGGTCTCTCATGCCTGAACATCGCCCCTTCATAAAACAGCTTGTGGTATCCCCCTTTTGCATACAGCCTCTCTTCTATGAACGCCCGAACAGCAGAAGCCGTTCCTTCAGGTCTAAGGGCAACCTTTCTCCCACCTCTATCTTCAAACACATACATTTCCTTCTGAACAATATCTGTCTCTTCACCTACAGAACGAATAAAAAGAGAAACATCTTCAACATAGGGAAGTATTATCTCAGAAAAGTTATATCTTTTAAAAATATCTCTTGCTGTATCAACAACATATCTATACTTTTTTACATTTTCCCCATATATGTCCTGAAAGCCACGAACTCTCTTGATTTCAGCCAAACTATCTCTCCGTAATCTGTAGATTTTTGACTTATTATAATATGAAAGTTTGTTTTTTTCGCAAAATTACAAAAATATATCTGGATATAAAATTTTCAAAAAATTTTTGATTTTTGTCAAAAAACCTTTTAAAATAAACCAAACAGCGTTTCATTTTTTAACAAGAGGTGGGAAGATGGAAAAGTTTAAACTGAAAGTTTTCAGATACGACCCAACCAAAGATACAGAACCCTATTACAAAACCTATGAACTTCCTGTAGAAAAAGGTATGACTGTTCTTGCTGCTCTATTTAAAGCAAAAGAAGAGCAAGACCCAACCATATCTTTCCGTTACAACTGTAGAGCTGCAATCTGTGGTTCCTGTGCAATGAGGATAAACGGTCATGCAACACTGGCATGTAAAGTTCAGATTACTCACCTTCTTGATAAATATCAGACAGATACAATAACTGTTGAACCCATTGGGAACGTCAAACCTCTCAAAGACCTAATATACGATATGGACTGGCTTGTGGATAAATTAAAAAGGGTAAAACCGTGGTTCATCCCTAAAGAACCCCCTCCAGCAGATGGAACAGAATATAGACAAGACCCTTACGACCATCACAGGATAGATTTTGCTTCAGACTGCATACTTTGTGCATCCTGTATGTCAGACTGTAATGCCCTAAAAGCAAACAAGAATTTCTTAGGACCAATGGTTCATTCCAAAGCATACAGATTTGCAGCTGATACAAGAGATGGAGCAAAAAAAGAGAGATTGGAAGCTGTTTTAGAAGACTTCAACCTTGAGTGGTGTGTCAGATGCATGGAATGCACGACAAGATGTCCAAAAGAGGTTCAGCCTTACGAAAACATAATCAGGCTGAGAATAATGGCAGCAGAAGAAGGATACAAAACGCCTGGAGAAATACACGCTGAAATATTTGAGCAGGACATATACAACAGAGGACTGCTTAATGAAATGCTCCTACCAATGAGACAGGAAGGAATATTAGGGGCGATAAAAAGGGCTCCATTTGGCATAAAAATGATGCTAAAAGGAAAGGTAAACTACGCAGACTTTTTCGGTGGACATAAAATTAAAAGGTTAGAAGAAGTTCAAAAAATATACGAAGTAGCAAAAGAAAAGGAAAAAGAGGTAAAAATAAAACTACCCCAAATTATGGGTGTAATATACGAGGATAAAAGAAAAACAAGAAAAAGAGCCAATTATGCAGAATCTGGAGGTAATGAATAATGGCAGAGTTAAAATACGCATTTTATACAGGATGTTCAGCGAAAGGAGTAGCTCCTGAGCTGTATAATTCCACAAAATTAGTGGCAGAAAAGTTAGGAATGGAGCTTATAGAGCTTGAAGCAGCAACCTGTTGTGGAGCTGGGGCAGTTCAGGAAAAGGATGAGTTTTTAGCCCTCACTATAAACGCAAGAAACCTTGCCCTTGCAGAAGAGTTAGGACTGGATCTGCTTACAATATGTAACACGTGCACATTAATGCTCAGAGAGGCAAAGTTTAAATTGGACAACGACCCTGAACTAAAAAACGCAGTTAACGAAGTTTTAAAAGAGGCAGGACTTGAATATAAAGGAACATCAGAAGTAACCCACTTCCTGTGGGAAGTTATAGACGGTGTTGGATTGGACAAACTTAAAGAGATGGTAGTAAGACCGCTTAAAGAGTTTAACATAGCTCCTTTCTATGGATGTCACATAATAAGACCTCCATATCTGATTGGATATGAAGACCCTGATAATCCAAAATCTATTGAGATGATTATTGAGGCTATTGGTGGAAATCCAGTTGACCATACAGCAAGACTTGCCTGCTGTGGATTTCATTCTTTCTGGTCAGCAGAAGACAAAGTTACACTGAAACTGACAGCAATGGATGCCCAGTCTGCAAAAGAGGAAAAGGCAGACTTTATGGTAACACCTTGTCCACTATGTCATACACAGCTTGATGCAATGCAGGAAGAAGCAGAGGAAAGAATTGGCGTTAACATAGGAATGCCTGTTTTACATCTTCCTCAAATGATAGGATTGGCTATTGGTTTGAAACCTAAAGAGTTAGGATTAGACAAACACGTAATATCAACAAAAGAGATAATCCAGAAAGTAGCATAAATAAAGGGGGGATTAAAGCCCCCTTCTCAATATGACCTAAATTATAAAAATCTTTAAACAGACATATAAAAATATTTGCATTAATAATCCTGTTTTATATATAATTAATATTATTCTAATATATCAAAAATTAAATAAAGGTGGTGGGCGATATGAGTGAAGAAATTTTAGTGGACAAAAAGGAAAAATGGAAGGATGAGGAGTTTTTAGAAGAAAATGCAGAGCTTCTAAAAGCTTTAGCTCATCCTAACAGACTTAAGATTATAGGTTTTTTAAGTTCAGGAAAGAAGTGTGTAAAGCACATATGGGAAGCATTAGACCTGCCTCAGCCTAATGTATCACAGCACTTGTCTGTTCTCCGTAATAAAGGTATACTAGGGTATAAGAGACAGGGGTCTATTGTGTGCTACTATATTAAGAACAAAAAAGCACTGGAGATTTACAAGCTACTACTAAAGGAGGAATAAAATATGGCTGGTAAAGTATGTATAGTAAACGAATCAAACTGGGAACAGGAAGTATTAAATTCAGACCTGCCAGTATTAGTTGATTTCTGGGCTCCATGGTGTGGTCCCTGCAGACTTATAGCACCAGTAATAGAAGAATTAGCTGAAGAGCTTGAAGGAAAAGCAAAAATCTGCAAGCTCAACACAGACGAAAACCCAAACATTGCCATGAAATACGGTATAAGAGCTATTCCTACAATAATGGTATTCAAAAACGGTCAAGTTGTAGATACAAAAGTTGGTGTTCAGCCTAAAGAAGTTCTTAAAAGCCTTTTAGTATAAGGTGAATAGGTGAGCGTAGAGATACATCCAACAGCTATTGTATCCAAAAAAGCACAGCTTGGGGTCAACGTAAAGGTTGGCCCCTTTTCTATTATTGAGGACGATGTAAAAATCGGAGATAACACAGAGATATCATCTAATGTAAAAATCAAAGATTTCACGACTATCGGTTCTGACTGTAAGATATATGAAGGAGCAGTAATTGGAGGAATTCCCCAGCATTTAGGTTTTAAAGGGGAAGAAACTTACGTTCATATTGGAAACAGCGTAACAATCAGAGAATATGTAACCATACACAGGGGAACATCCTTTGACGATGGTATAACAAAAATTGGAGACAACACTTATCTTATGGCTTACGTTCATATAGCACATGACTGTAAGGTGGGACACGATACTATCCTTGCCAATGCTGTAACACTTGCAGGACACGTAAAAATCGGGAATTATGTATTTGTTGGGGGATTGACCCCTATTCACCAGTTTTGCAGAATAGGTGATTATGCAATGGTTGGAGGAGCATCAGCGGTAGACAAAGATATCCCTCCATTTACAAGGGCATCCAAAAATCACGCAATGCTTTATGGGCTTAACCTTGTAGGGTTAAAAAGGAGAGGTTTTACTTCAGAGCAGATAAAACTCCTGAAAGAAGCATATAGAATACTGTTTAGAAAGTCTGCAACCTTAGAAGAGGGAATAAAAGAGATTCAGGAAAAACTACCTCAAACACCAGAAATTCAAAAACTGATAGACTTTGTTAAGAACTCAAAAAGGGGAATTGCCCCAGAAGCATCAAAAAGGAAATGAAAAAAATCGGTCTTATAGCTGGAGCAGGAGAATTACCTGTTGAATTCGCAAAATCTGCACTTAACAAAAACAAACAGCTCGTAATTTATGGAATAAAAGGAATAACGGACAGAAAAATACAGAGCATAGCCCCAACAAAATGGCTGTATCTTGGTCAGGCTCAAAAACTGATTGATACAATGAAGGAGGATAACATATCAGATGTTGTTATGCTCGGCAAAGTTGAACATTACCACCTGCTGACCTCCATTCACAGATTTGACAATAGGGCAAGGAAATTTTTCAGCAGTCTTATTGATAGAAGGGCAAAGTCTATATTGGAAGCGGTTTTAAAGGAGTTAGAAAAAGAAGGATTTAACCCCATTGACCCATCCCCCTACCTCTCTTCTCTTCTTGCTCCTGAGGGATTGATAGCAGGAGATAACCCCCCTCAGCATCTTATGGAAGACGCTCTTTTTGGGCTGAAGATAGCAAAAGAAGTTGCCCAGTTAGACATTGGACAGACCGTTGTTGTAAAAGACAGAATTGTTATTGCCGTTGAAGGATTAGAAGGAACGGATAAATGTATTATAAGGGGAGGAGAGCTTGGAGGGGAAGGAACAGTTGTGTGTAAAGTGGCAAGGAAAAATCAGGACATGAGATATGACGTTCCTGTGATAGGGGAGAAAACATTAAAAAGTATGAAAAAGGCAAAGGCAAAACTGTTAGCTGTTGAAGCAGGAAAAACATTTATTATAGGGAATGAAGAGCTAAAAAAGATGGCTTCCAAGTTCCACATATCAATAATAGGCATCAATTTATCTTAAATATTTTCTTTAAAAATTCCGACTAGTTTATTATGGATAATAATAAAAATTTAAACTTTTTTGAAGAGATTTCCATATATATAAGAAAACTGACAGGTTATAATTTAACCTTATCCCCAAAAGAGATAAAAATACTTGAAGAGGCTTTTAATAAAGGCACTCCCCCTGACACCATAAAAAAGCTGATAAAAGAAGAGATAAAGAAGTATCCTCCAGAAAAGAGAAAAAAATTTTCTGTTTTGCTGTTAGAAGAAAAAATAAAAAACATAAAAAAAACCCCTAAAAAACACAGTCCCCCTAAAAACAAGCCTAAAAACGTTCCTGAAGAACTCAGAGAGATAGTGGTTGAAAACCTTACTATTAATCAAATCTGGAAAAGTCTTCCACAGGAAGAGAAAAAGAAAATAATAAAAGCAGCCGTAGAAAAGATGAAAAAAGGTTTTATATTATCAAATATAGACCAGAAGAAGGTTCTCCGCTCAATAATAAGAAAGATTATAAAAGAAAAGTATATTAACGGAGGGAGTTATGAAAAAGATAGATGACCTTAAAGGTTTTGCTATTACATTAGTTAAAAAGGAATTTCCAGAATTTAAACAAGGATGTCTAATGATTTATCAGCTTGGGAAAGAACATCTCCTTATAGAGCTGTTTGACCAGAACGACAATAAAGCTGGAGAATTAGTCGTAAATCTCAAAGAAAATAAGATATACAAAAACGGCTCAGGATATACAATCAAAATAGAAGGAACACCTAAAGGTATGATTAGATATCATCTGACAGAGGGAAACAGAAAACTTGAAGGAAAAGCAGAAAGTCTGTATCCCTGTCTCCCAGTATAATCTGGTAAAATATATCTATATGCCGAAGTGGCGGAATTGGCAGACGCGGGGGACTCAAAATCCCCTGCCCGTAAGGGCGTGCGGGTTCGACTCCCGCCTTCGGCATTTATAACATATGCATTTTCAGGGTTTTGTTCTTTCCTGTAAATTTTGCTCTATACAGAGCTTTGTCTGTCTGTTCAAATAAAAACTCAAAATCTTTAAAATTTTTTACAGGTAGACAACCAACTCCAAAGCTACAGGTTACAGGTTTTTCTCCCACACGAACGCTATTAATTTTTTTCCTCAGATTTTCAGCAATATGATAGGCAATGTCCAAATTTTCAACATTTTGAAGGAGTATAAGAAACTCTTCTCCCCCATATCTTATAATAACGTCCGATGTCCTTAAATTCTCTTTCATTATACTTCCTATCCGTCTTAATATTTCGTCTCCTTTCTGGTGTCCATATCTATCGTTAATTTCTTTAAAGTCATCAATATCACACAACACGATACAGATTTTGCTGTCATACAGTTTACTCAATGCAATTTTTAGATACTTTCTGTTGTATACTCCAGTTAGCTCATCTATAAACGTATCGTTTCTGTAATCTGTTATGTCTTTGAAGTAGTATAAGGTGTATTCTCCTACTGTTTTTGTTTCTACTTCATAAAAGGATGTAAAATCTTTACTTTCAACACACACTACATCCTTTTCTAAGTATTCAGATAAACCCTTACATTCTTCTAGAGAAACATCTCTTGTAAAGATTTCATCTATGTTAGTAACTTTACCAAATACTTTTTCAAAACTTCTGTTAAAAAGAACTATCTCTTTTTTTTCTACTAAAGCAATAGGTTCTGAATTTTCATCTAATATAAGCTGAAGCAGTTTGTAGTATTTTTCAATCTCTCTTTTTGTTACTACTGCCTCTGCAAGAAAATTGAGTTTTTTCAGCAGTATTTTTTTGTCTACAGGTTTTGTGATAAAACCTTCAACTCCAACATCCAATGCTCTTTTCATGTAATCTATGTCTGAAAAGGCTGTGATTAGTATCACAGGAGTTTCAGGAGAAATCTGTTTAATCTTTTCTGCAACTGTTATTCCGTCCATTAGAGGCATCTTTATGTCTGATATCACAATGTCAGGTTTTTTTTCTTTAAAAACCTTTAATCCCTGTGCACCATTGGAAACTGGATATACCTTTTTGACATAAATCCCTAACAAAGTAGAAAAAACGTCTCTTATATTGTCGTCATCCTCTATATACAAAACTGTAATCCGTTTTAGATAATCATTCTCCATCATAAGTCTTTACTCTAATTATAAATTCTGTCCCATCACTTGAAGTGTGAAAGGTTATGCTTCCCCCCATTCTACTTAGAATTTCTTTTACCATATAAAGCCCAAGACCTGTTCCTTTACCGTCTTCTTTTGTTGTAAAGTATGGTTCAAATATTCTATTTTTGATATTGTCTGGTATTCCCACACCGTTGTCTTTTATTTTTAAGACTGCATATCCATCCTCTTTACTAAGCTCTATCTCAATCACCCCTTTTATATTTTCTTTTTTCTTCCTTTCTTCTATAGCATCACGGGCATTAGTGATTAAATTAAGGACAACCTGACGAAACTCGTTCTTAAATCCTTTAACCTTAACAGGTGTAAGCTTTTCTATAACCTTGATATTATGATTTTCTAACTGTGGTTTTAGCAGTTCTACTGTGTTTTCTACTGCATCTTTCAAGTCAAAAATTGTCTGTTCCCTATCTTTCCTGAAGAATGAACGAAAATCATCTATTGTTTTAGACATAAACTGGATAGTGTTTAAAATCTTTTTTGATATTTCTTCCAGGGTTTTCTTATCAAGTTTGTTATCTTTTGCTAATTCCTCAAGTAACTGAACGTTTAGTGCAATGTAGTTAAGGGGCTGTCTCCATTGGTGTGCTATTGCTCCTATCATTTCTCCCATAGCAGCAAGTTTTGACTGCTGGACGAGGGCTTTGTCTTTTTCTCTAAGTTCTTTTACCTGTTTTTCTACTTCTTTTTTCAGGTTTTCATTAAGGATTTTCAGCTCTTTTGTTTTATTTTCTACTTCTTTTTCCAGCTTTTCAGCAAACTTTTCAAGCTCTTTCTGTGAGTCTATCAAACTTTTTAGCATTATTTCAAAAGATTTGGATAGCTCTTCTATCTCATCTCCCGTTTTTATGTCTATTTTTACGTAATCTCTACCTTTTGTTTTTGCTATGTGATTTGCCACTCTTGTGAGCTTATCAATTGGATACGTAAGCTTTCTTACCATAATGATAGTCAGCACAGTTATAAGAAGAGTTATTAACAGTATGTATCCTAATATAGTATTAATATACATTAATGATTTTTTCTGAAATGTTTTAGTTGAAGTTCTCTTTAGTATTACTAAATAATCTCCGTTATCTAAAAATACTTTTTTAGCGTGGTAAATCTGACCTCTGTCTAACATAAAAAAAGACAGCTCTCGTATGTTTGCATCATTATATAACTTTTTAAGTTCTGGAAAGTCTTCATATATTTTGTATTCGTATCCAAACTCAAAACCAAACTCTTTAAAGGGTTCTAACTGGTTAAATATGTAATAACCCTCAGAATTAGCGATATACGTTATTTCATCCTTATTTTGCCGTAATCTGTCAAAGTTAAACAGTTGTGATACGTCTGCATTTATTATCAGCATACCCTTTAAAACATTATTCAGGTATATTAACTTTATAACTCTTATGGTGGGTTTTAACGGAAATTCTACTGTTCCAAATTCTTTATTCAGGTTTATTTTGGAAATATATACAGAATCTTCAAACATCCTGATACTGTTTATAAAATAACTCATTCTTGATTTGTTCTGTAGTTCAGAGGACGGAACCTCTAAAATTCTATTTTTCTCCCTTACGATTTTAATCAGCTCAAGTCCATTCTTGTCTAAAATTCTTATCTGGAAATAAGGCGAGTTTAGTTTTAAAGTGAGTTTAAAGAGATTTGATATTTCTCTTTTATACTGCTTAACAGTTTTATTATTTACTTCATCATAACTATAGGGATTTTCTAATGCTCTAAAAAAACCTGCTATATCTTTATTGTATGCCAATAGTTCTACGTTGTTTTCAACTCTGGCTATAGCTTCCAAAATCTCAGATTCAAGTTTTTCTATATTTTTCCTCAAAATCTGAGAAGTATATTCAGTAAATATGCTGTTTGCCTGCCTGTAAGACAAATATGCAAGAACACTTATACCTATAAACGATACTGCCATTACTATTGCTGATATTTTAACTGATAGAGATATTTTTTTAGTCTTCATAGTTCTTCTTATCAAACAATAGTTTTATAAGTTCATAAACCTTCCACACGTTAGCATAAACATCTGTTGGCGTTTTGTTTTTAGGAAGCTCTGTGAAAGGTGTTATGTCCTCAATGTTTATATCTTTGTAAATAATAATTTCATTTAAACTTGCGTTAATCAATCTTAAAGAGTTATAAACTGTGCTGGGGGTAATTTTATCTTCGTGGGGAATTATGATGTTAACTGGAGACATATTTAACCTTTTTTGAACTTCTCTTATTTTCCTATAAACTTTTAATGTTAGTTTAAAAACGTCAGCTGGACTTTTGGTTTCAAGTTTTAAATGTTTCTCTTCAATATTCTTTATAGCTTCTTCTCTTACTCTTAAATTTTTCAGAATAATTTTGACCTTCTCTAAAATTTTATTAGACAACATAAAAGTTTCGTTAGGTGTATACTCTTCTGCAAGTAAGACATCAAGAGTGTTAGAAATTTTCCAGAGATTATGATAAACATCAGATGGAGTCTTTCCAACGGGAATGTGTTTTTCAACTTTATATATGTATTCTTCAGCCTCTTTATAACCAAGTTTTCTGAGCAAAATTGTTATTATCCCGTCTAATCTTATAACAAGTTCGTAAACTTCGTTTGGTGTTATTTCTCTCAATGGTTCAGATGGAACCTCCGATGGGTAAAATCCCATTTGAACTTTAAGACGAATAGCTTTTTCTGTTGCTTCAATTCCCTTTTGATACACATGAATAGGTCTTAAATTATAAATGTAGGGAGGTTTTTTAGGAAATTGAGAGATACCTCTTAAAGATTTTAAGATGTCTAATTTTCTCAGTATTTCTTCTGTTACAGCATAAACGTGATTGGGAGTTTTCTTAAGTGAAGAGATTGGATACTGAATAAGCTTTCTGTTAACGTCAAAGGTTGGCATTAACTGAACTGCATACTCAATGTTTTGCAAAACATCAGCTGGGGTTTTTGTTTCTTTTACTGGACGAAGTTTAAAATATCTCTCTAATCCTAAACGGTATTTTATTCTTTGTAGCTCTGCAATGTTATACTGCAAAGAGTCATAAACGTCTGTAGAGGTTATAACTCTGTGGGGTTTTCGGGGAACTTCTGTAGGTTCTATCCACAGATTTATTTCAGCCTTTCTAACTTTCTTTAAAAAATCATAAGAAGCATAAAGGGCGTGATTTGAATGAACATTTTCTTTCTTAGGTGGTTTTGGAATTGTTTCGTATATGTTTTGTGATTCTCTCAAGAACTTTACTGTTTGAACTAATTTTTCACTTAAAGCATACACATCTGTTGGGGTATACCCATGAATACCTAAAAGGTCGTCAAATGCTAAAGAAATTGACCACAAAAGTCTGTAAACATCGTTTGGAGTTTTTCCTGTATATTTTTTTAGCTTCAGGGAACTTAAGAACTTTTTATCCTTAATAAAAGGAGTTACTTCTGAATCTAATCGTTTTACCATCTCATAAACATCAGAAGGTGTTATATCCCTTGCTGGATAAGGTGGTATAAATATTTCCCCATATCCTTTAGATACTCTATATAGATTTATCTTTGAGAGAATTTCTAAAGCTTTTTGAATAACGTGTCTCGGGTATTTATTTTTTTGAGGAGGCACTTTTGGAAAAGGTCTGTCTATTCCTGCTTGTCTTCTAAGAAACTCCACTTTTTTCTTCAAAAGCATTGCGTAAGAAAAAACGTCACTTGGTGTTTTGGGACGATAAGCTTGAGCTGTTGAGAGAAGCATTATTAAAAGCAGACCTAACAATAAAAGTCGTTTCATTACTAAGAACCCTTGGTTTAATAAATCCAATCTAAATTTATTAAAATTTAAATATATACTTATATTAAGAAATTTTCAAATATACAGTCTGCCCTAAAGAAATTCCCCCATCATTAGCTGGGACTTTTTTGTGTGTTAGAACCTGTATGTTTTCTTTTTCTGCAAGCTGTATTATTTTCTCTGTTAATAGTTTGTTCTGGAAAACTCCGCCAGAAAGGCCGATTTTTAGATTTTTCCCTTTTTGTCTGTGAACTTCTAAAATAATGTGAGATAGACTGTTTATAAATCGTGAAATCTTTGTTTTTAAGTCTGCATTATCTTTAATCAAAGCTTCAAACATAGGCCTCCAGTCAATAACAGTTCCTTTTATCTCAAAAGGATAGTAATCCTTTACAGACCAGTCATAAAAGTTCTCCATTATCATCCCTGACTGTCCCTCGTAAGAGAGAACCTGTCTGATGCCTGTAATTGAAGCAAAAGCATCAAACAGTCTTCCAACTGATGAAGATAATGGGCTGTTTATCCCTCTTTCCCAAGTTTTATATAAAAGATGCACCTCTTTATCTTTGAAAGCCTTTAGTGTTGGAATGTCTGGCAAACTTTTTCCGTACATATCAAACAAAAGAGAAAGGGCTACCCTTCTTGGCTCTTTTACAGCCTTTTCTCCTCCAATTAATTTGAAATAATCAAAATGTGAAATCCTTTCATATCCTTTATAATCTGCTATCAAAAACTCTCCACCCCAAAGATTACCGTCTTCTCCATAACCTGTTCCGTCCCAGCATACAGCAAAAATTTCCTCATTTTTAATCTGATTGTCAGCCATCACAGCAAGGGCATGGGTGTAATGGTGTTGAAGCTGGATTAATGGAATATTGTTTTTTTGTGAAAACTCTTTTGCCCACTGGGTAGAGTAATACCTTGGGTGCAGGTCTGACACCACAACATCAGGCTTAAAATCATAAAGCTCAAACAGTGAGTGTATAACCTCTTCAAAATTTTTGCAGGCGTCAACTGTCTCTAAATCTCCAATGTGCTGGCTCAAAAATGCTTTATCCTCAAAGGCTACTGCTACAGTGTTTTTCTGATGTCCTCCTACTGCTAAAACTTTTTTACTGAGTTTAAAGGGCAGTTTTACAGGAAGTGGTGCATATCCC
>JALSNI010000023.1 GCA_026987075.1 Persephonella sp.
TGTTTTGAAACTGTTTTTAACAGATGGATGGAGACCTATTTTTTTGGCAGTTTTCACAGCTATTTCTGAAAGTTTTTCAAAGCTGTTGTTAAACCTTGATACTGCTCCGACTACATAAATCTCTTTTCCCCTTATCCTGCATTTTTTTGCTGTTGAATAGCTTACCTGAAATTCTGTAAACAGTTCTTTAAACTCTTCTTTTGTGACTTTCAGTCCTTTATTTGAAACTATTTCTCCTTTCAGTATAGGGTATTCTTCTTCCTGAAGTGAAACAAAGTGGATGTCTCCCATATCGTCAGAAGGAAAGTTAAGCTGTGAGAATTTTTCAGTCCAGTAAACAGACCTTTCAAGGGCATTTTCAATTTCTGGAATAAGCTCCTCCAACTCCCCTTTCTCTGGATACTTTGTGAATCCACCGGCAACAACAGAGACAGGATGTGATACTCTTCCGCCTATTTTTTCAATAATCTTACTTCCTGCCTCTTTTATTTTAAGGCCGTCTAAAAAGAGTTCTCTATTTTCCTTTGCAATCTCAAATATTGACGATTTCCCAAAAAAGTCAGGCAGATGGAGAAAAAAAACATGAATTGCGTGACTCTGTATCCACTCTCCGTGATAGAATATCCTCCTCAATCTCTCTGTTTCCTGTGAAACGGCAACATCAAATGCATCTTCTACTGCCTGAACAGAGCTTATCTGGTATGCAACAGGACATATGCCACATATCCTTGCTGTGATGTCTGGGATAACAGAGAAATCTTTACCTTTCAGTATACCTTCAATAAATCTTGGTGCTTCAAATATGTTCAGTATTACATCTTTTATCTTTCCGTTATCTATCTCTATCCATATTCTTCCTTCACCCTCAACCCGTGTTAAAATATCAATCTTTTTCATCGTTGCCTCTAAACTCCCTGTTGTATGCATTAAAACCTGTCAATATGTGGCTGTAAATGTCTCCAAAACCATGATCTTCAAAAACTTCCTTGAGAGACTGGATGTTTGGATTTTTGATTGGACCAAAACATCCGTAACATCCTCTGCTAAAGGAAGGACATATCGCTCCACAACCTGCAACTGTTATACTTCCAAGACACGGTTTCCCAAGGATAAGTACACATGGAATACCTTTTATCTTACACTCAAGACACAGAGGATAGGACGGCAGAACAAGTTCTTTTCCCAGATAAAGAGAGGAAATAATTTCAAGGAGCTGACTTTTATTTATGGGACATCCCCTCAGCTCATAATCAACATCTATATAATCTGATACAGGTTTTGATTTTTCAAGGGATTTTATATAATCGGGAGATGGATAAACAGAACTTAAAACATCAAAAAAATCCATAAAATTTCTTACTGACTGGATTCCTCCAGAAACGGCACATGCTCCGATAACCGCAACTTTTTTGCTTTTCTCTCTTATCTGCTTTATTCTCTCTTCCTGCTCTGGTGTTGATATGGAGCCCTCAACAAATGAAACATCAAAATGGTCAAAGTGGTTTTCAGACTGTGCTTCTAAAAAGTACTGAATGTCAACATCCATTTTTATTAGCTCTTTTGAAATCTCAAAAAATGCAATCTGACAGCCGTCACATGATGCAAACTTAAAAACTCCTATCTTCATACTTCTTTCCTTTCAAAAAATTCCTTTATTTCAGAGTATCTGAATACGGGACCATCTTTACATACAAAAAATGGTCCAAACATACAGTGTCCACATGTTCCGACAGAGCATTTCATATGTCTTTCCATAGATACATATATCTTATCTGTGCCAACCCCTTTTTTCTCAAGTTCAATAACAGAGAACTTTACCATTGGGTCGGGTCCACACATAAAAACAACTGCGTCCCTGTCAATCTCTGTTTTTTTAATAAGCTCTGTTATAAGCCCAACATCACCTTTCCATCTTGGGTCTGGTTTGTCTAATGTTATCCTGAAATCTATGTGGGAGTGCCATCTTTCATATTCGTATCTGTAAAGTAGGGAATCGTAATTTTTTGAGCCGTAAAGGGATAGTATACCTTTGAACTGTTTTTTATTTTTGATGGCTTCTTCCATTATCCATTTTGTTGCTGCAAGCCCAAGACCTCCTGATATGATAACAAGCTGTTTTCCATAAGCTTCCTCAGCAGGCCATATATTGCCGTAGGGTCCTCTAAGATAGATAAAATCCTCTTCAGAAAGGGAGCCTATATGTGATGTTACATCTCCAGATGCTCTTACTGTGTGCTGTATCAGATTCCCATTTTTCCCTGCAACTGTTATGGGAGCTTCTCCAATCCCAAAGTAATAAATCATATTATACTGACCGGGAAGAGGCTTTAAATCTGACTCAATCCAGAAAGAGTAAGTGTCTGCAGTTTCTCTGATTTTTTTCACCACTCTAAAATTCCTCAGCCTGTAAGGATTTTCAGTGGTTATCATAACCTTCCCTCAGTTTTTTTATCTCTTCTGTTATGTCTATCCCTGCAGGACACCAGGTTATACATCTTCCACACCCAACACACCCGTAGCTTCCAAACTGGTCAGTCCAGTAAGCGAACTTATGCATTAGCCACTGCCTGTATCTTGAGGCTATACTCTGTCTGATGTTGAATCTGTGGACTGTTGCAAATTCAGGATTAAAACATGAATCATAAACTCTTATCCTTTCTGAATAACTGCCGTCAGTGCTGTTTTTCTCCACAATATTAAAACAGAAGCATGTGGGACACAGCTGTGTGCATGATGTACAGGCGAGGCACTTACTGCCTACCTTTTCCCACTGTTTGCTATCTATCTGTGAATACAGAATCTGAGAGAGGTTTTCTGTGCTTACTTTTTTGTTAATCTTTTTTTCTGTTTCCTTTATAGTTTTCTCTTCCTCTACTAAATCAGTTTGAGAAACCTCTTCAGCTTTTATCCTTTCCAAAAATTTACTGCCCTTTTCTGAACCAGCCCTTATTAAAAAACTGTCTTTTAGTTCTGTTATCAGGATGTCGTACCCATGTTCTGGTTTTAAGGAAATACCCATAGAACTGCAGAAACAGTTTTCTGTGGGAGAAAAACATGTGACAGCTACTATAAATAGTTTTTCTCTTGCTTTTGCGTAGTAGCTGTCTGGATGTGAATTTTTGTTAATAAAAACATCGTCCAATATTTGTAGGGCTTTCAGGTCGCAGGGTCTAATGTCAAACAGTGCTATTTTTTTATCAGGTATGACTTCAGTAAAATTTATTCTTCCATCATTTTTTACCACTTTCATAAAAACAAACTCAGGAGGTATGATAAACCTTTTAAAAGGCAGATAAGGTCTTGAGTAGCTAAAAAATCTGTCTGAACTTTTTGCTACTTTGTAACTGTTTCCTTTTTCGTCTTCTGTAAATCCAGATGGTATCTGGCTTATATCTGTAATTAAATCAAGACTGATTACCCCTTCTTTTATGACTGGAGCAACAACAGAATACTCATTTTTGACTGCTTCAAAAAGCTGATTTATCTGAGTTTTTTTTATCTTTTTCATATTTATAAATATAATGGCAGGATATGTTTAGTCAAAAATATCTTAGATAAAGCTGCACAACTGTCAAAAGAAGGTAAAACCACACTATTGAGGAAGCTGCCAGATAACCTGCAAACTTTCTCATGATTTTTACCTATGAAAACTTGATTAAAGTCGTAGTGCAGTCTGTTAATGTATAATAGAACCATGAAAAAACGAATAATTATTCACCTTACCGGTGCTGTTCAGGGAGTTGGATTTAGGCCTTTTGTTTATAATTTAGCAGTCAGGTATAATCTGAAAGGCTATGTTATAAACGACACCCACGGAGTTGTTATAGATGTGGAAGGAGAAGAAAAAGATATAAACCAGTTTTTAATAGCCCTCCACACAGAAAAACCGCCCCTTGCCCACATATTTTCTCAGGAAATAGAAGAAAAACAGCCAATTGGATATAAAACCTTTGAGATAAAAAAATCAAAGGAAAAAGGAAAAAAAGAAGTTTTTATTCTGCCAGATGTGTCAACATGTGATGAGTGTCTGAAAGAGCTTGAAAGCCCAAAGAACAGAAGATACAGATATCCATTTATAAACTGCACTAACTGTGGACCCCGTTTTACTATTATTGAAAAACTGCCTTATGATAGACCAAACACAACAATGAAAAAGTTTAAGATGTGTCCTGATTGTGAAAGGGAGTATAACGACCCT
>JALSNI010000024.1 GCA_026987075.1 Persephonella sp.
TACTTTCCCCCACTGATACTCTCTGTTTTCTTCATATTTTTCTTTGAATAATTTGTTTATATCTAACTTTGGTTTTCTTTTTTTCTTGACCGGAGTAATAACAAGTTTTTCATCTTCAACTCTTATTTCAACTTCATCTCCTACTTCTAAGCCTAATTTTTTCAGATAGCTCTTAGGTATTCTTATTCCTTGAGAATTACCCCATTTGTTAATTGTAATCATAACATCAACCCCATGAAAAGATATATATACAAGTATATACTAAAATTCCAACCTGCAACTGATTTATTGACTATATTTAAGGTAAGATTTTAAAGGTTAAAAAATAAAAAGGAGACTAACTTTAAGGATTAAGCCGAAAAATGACTGACAGAAGGTTTGTTACAAACGAAGAAGATCAAATTTAGGCAGATTTAAAGACCTGATAGATAGTGATACAAAAGCCTTTGATGTTTTAGTAGAATACTTTTATATCTCAGGTTTTCATCTTATTTCAGATGTTTTAGAAAATCTGGAAAACATAAGAATATTAGTTGGAATGGGAGTTGATAGAAAAACTGCTGAAGCTGTAAATCAGCTAAATTTATAGTTTGGCAAGCTAAAGTTAATAAAAAAATATCAGATTTAGTTGACAAAATTTGCCAGTCAAAGAAAAAAGAAAATTACGAACACTATTCAGAATTTCAGCAAAAAGTCCAAGTATACACAATCCAAATAGACCGGCTTGTATAAGAGCTCTACAACCTAACAGATGAAGGGATAAACAGGATAGAGAGGAAGGTGAAAAAACTTTATAAAAAGACTGGAAATTCAGAACTGTATTGAAAAAGGCTCCTGAAGGAGCCTTCATGTTATTGCAGGTCAAATCTGTCTAAATTCATTACTTTGTCCCACGCTTTGATAAAGTCGTTTATAAACTTTTCTTCTCCATCGGATGAGGCATAAACCTCTGCAACTGCTCTGAGCTCTCCGTGATGGCCAAATATCAGGTCAACTCTTGTCCCTTTCCATTTTAGACTGCCTGTTTTTCTGTCGTATCCATTAAACAGGTAAACTCTCTCATCAACTGGTTCCCAGTCTATGCCCATGTCTAATAGATTAACAAAAAAGTCGTTAGACAGTGTCTCAGGTCTCTGTGTAAATACTCCGTAATCGCTGTAGCCAAATGTTGAACCTAATACTCTCAATCCTCCAACAAGAGCAGTCATTTCAGGGACAGTCAGTGTTAAAAGCTGGGCTTTGTCCACAAGCCAGTATTCTGCAGGCCAGTAGGTGTCTATATCATTTTCAGGGCGGAAATAATTCCTAAAGCCGTCAGCAAATGGCTCAGTTGCCTTATAAAAATGGACATCTATGAACTCTTCTGGTATATCAACCCTTCCCGGCACAAACGGAACCTTTACAGAGTATCCGTTTTTTTCTGCTGCCTTTTCAATCGCTGCACAACCGCCTAAAACAATAAGGTCAGCTATAGAAACTTTTTTACCACCTTCTGCTGAGCTGTTAAACTGCTTTTGGATATTCCTGTAAACATCTAAGATTTTATCAATCTCCTCTGGATGGTTCACTTCCCAGTCCTTCAGAGGGCTGAATCTTATTCTTGCTCCGTTTGCTCCACCTTTCCTGTCAGAGTTTCTAAATGTGGACGCCGAAGACCACGCTGTGTACACAAGCTGTTTTATGGAAAGCCCTGAGGAGAGTATCATATTTTTTAGATTTTCCACATCTTCTTCATCTATCAGCTGAAAATCCCTCTCTGGAACAGGGTCCTGCCATACAAATGTTTCATCTGGAACTTCAGGTCCTAAATAACACTGTGGAGGTCCCATATCCCTGTGAAGCAGTTTGAACCATGCTTTAGCAAAAGCCTCCTCAAACTTTTCAGGATTTTCAAGGAAGTTTTTTGAGATTTTTGAGTAAACAGGGTCGTATCTGAGGGCAAGGTCTGAAGTCAGCATCATAGGAGGATGTTTTTTGTTTTTGTCGTACGCATCAGGGATTATCTCAGGAGCATCTTTTGCAACCCACTGCTTTTTTCCTGCTGGACTTTCCATTAGCTCCCACTCATGCTCAAACAACAGCCTCAAGAAATGAATTCCAAACTTTGTTGGAGTGGGAGACCATGCAAGCTCAAATCCAGAGGTGAAAGTATCAGGTCCTTTTCCTGTTTTGTAGCTGTTTTTCCAGCCAAGCCCCTGCTGGTTAACAGGAGAGGAATCAGGGTCTGGTCCCACAAAATCCTCAGGGCATGCACCGTGGCACTTCCCAAAAGCATGACCACCTGCTATCAGTGCCACAGTCTCTTCATCATTCATTCCCATCCTTGAAAAAGCTTCCCTTATCTGCTTTGCAGATGCTACAGGGTCAGGGTTTCCTTCAGGTCCTTGCGGGTTTACATAAATCAAACCCATCTCTGTTGCTGCAAAAGGTCTCTCTAACTGTCCATCTCTGTACCTTTCTTTTCCTGAAAGCATCTGGATTTCTGGTCCCCAATCTGGACTTTCGTCAGGTTCCCACACATCTTCTCTCCCCAGTCCAAAGCCGTATGTTTTAACCTCCATTGATTCAAGTGCTACATTACCAGCCAGTACTATAAGGTCTGCCCATGATATCTTTCTGCCGTATTTCTGTTTTATAGGCCACAGCAGTCTGACAGCTTTATCAAGGTTCATGTTGTCTGGCCAGTCATATCTGGGAGCAAACCTGATATCTCCCTGTCTTGCTCCGCCTCTGCCGTCAAAAACCCTGTAACTTCCAGCACTGTGCCATGCCAGTCTGATAAACAGAGGTCCATAATGTCCAAAGTCTGCAGGCCACCAGTCCTGTGAGTCTGTCATCAGTTTTTTCAGGTCTTCTTTAAGCTGAAAGTAGTCTAAATTTTCCAGCTCTTTTCTGTAATCAAACTCTTCTCCATTGAATGGATTGGTCTGGGGACCGTTTTGCCGTAGGATTTTCAGATTAAGCCTGTGAGGCCACCAGTCTGTAATCCATCTTTTTCTTTTTTGATTTTCCATATCTAACTCCTTTATCAGTAATTATTCTTAATAATGATCTGTATTGATGCAAAAGTCAATAGGTATTTTGGAGATGTGGGGAGGATTAGGTTATCATAAAAGTATGCACGAGTTTTCTGTAGTTCAGAGCTTGATGGGTCTTATTGAGGAGAATGCGAGACAAAACAACGCAAAATCTGTCTCTAAGGTCGTTGTAAAAATTGGAAAAATGTCTGGTATAGAGCCTCATCTATTGAAGATAGCTTTTGATACTTTCAAAGAAAAAACCATCTGTGAAAATGCAGAGCTTGAGATGGTTATTCAGGATGTTGTTGCCTTTTGTGAAGACTGCGGGGAGGAGTTTGTAGTAGAAGAAAACAGATTTGTCTGTCCAGACTGTGGAGGGTTCAACCTGAAAGTATTAGACGGCGAAGATATGTATCTGATGAGTTTGGAGATGGAGGTTTAAAAAATCTTACAGCTTTTCAGATTTTTATCTATTTTCAGAAAATGGGTAGCACAGGAGATACACGGGTCGTAGTTCCTTATTATTTTTTCAGCTTCTGAGGTCAGATAATCTATATCTTTGTTTTTTACTTTTTTTAGATGATTTTTTACGTTTTCTTCCATTATGTCCTGATTCTGCGATGTTGGAGGGACGATGTCAGCCTCTAATATTCTGCCCTTCTCATCAAAGCTGTATCTGTGCCACAGGATTCCCCTTGGAGCTTCAGATACTCCTGTTCCTGATGATTTTTTCACTGTAATTTTTGAGTTTTCTGAAGGTTTTTTGTAATTTTTTATAAGCTGTATAGATTTTTCTAAAGAGTGAACAATCTCAATCATCCTGATAAGTAATGTTTTGAAACTGTTTTTAACAGGTGGATGGAGACCTATTTTTTTGGCGGTTTTCACAGCTATTTCTGAAAGTTTTTCAAAGCTGTTGTTAAACCTTGATACTGCTCCGGCTACATAAATCTCTTTTCCCCTTATCCTGCATTTTTTTGCTGTTGAATAGCTCACCTGAAACTCTGTAAACAGTTCTTTAAACTCTTCTTTTGTGACTTTCAGTCCTTTATTTGAAACTATTTCTCCTTTCAGTATAGGGTATTCTTCTTCCTCAAGTGAAACAAAGTGGATGTCTCCCA
>JALSNI010000025.1 GCA_026987075.1 Persephonella sp.
TAGAATCTGTAGTAGTAACCCTAATATCAGTTTTATTCTGCTGGCCAATATCTGCACCTTATTCAGACATAATCCTGTATAGTTTAACCAGTATGTCTGCTATTTCTCTGGACATCTCAGCAAGGTCATTAATCATCTTCTGAGCTTCTTTATACTTTCCTTCTTCTTGAAGTTTTATAGCTTCTATACCTGTTTGATGGAATTTGGCATGAACTTTTTCAAGCCTGTCTAAAAGATTAACAGCTTCTCCTCCTAACTTGTTAATCTTTGCAATTCCTTCAGTGTATAACCACTTTCCTAAATTACACTGGGTGTGGTCTGGTGGAACAAAGCTACCTTTTCCTTCCATAACTTGAATAATATCCTCCACAAATTTTGCGTGCTCAAGTATCCTTGTGAGAAGTTCAAATGCTTCACCTTTGTGGAGTTCTCTGAAGAGTTCCCATACTTCCTCACCACTTCTTACAGTATTAAGGGCTATGTTATCTAAGTCTATAGCTATGTCTAATATGTCATCTACAGCAGAAGTTAGAGAAGAAGCATTCTCTGCCACTGTTTTTGCCATTTCTGACTGTTCTTCTGTTGATTTTGTTTGTCTTTTTATCATCTCAGTGATTTTCTTGTTTGCCTCCATTATGTTGTCAAATATTTTGTCTATCTCTTCAGAGTATTCTGCTCCTTCATTTATTATGTCTCTAACATTTGAAACTTCTGACTCTGTTTTTTCCATCTCTTCCATTATAGAAGTTACTACATCCCTTATCTCGTTTGCACTTTTTGATGTTTTTTCTGCAAGCTTTCTCACTTCATCAGCAACAACGGCAAATCCCCTTCCCACCTCACCTGCTCTAGCAGCTTCTATAGCAGCATTTAAAGCAAGTAGGTTGGTCTGTTCTGTTATCTCTAATATAACGTCTAATATGTGCTCTATACCAGATATTCTTTTTTTCAGCTCTGAAGTGGAGTCTGTCAGTCTTGTTATAACGTTTACAGACTGCTTTATGTTAGAAACAGATTTGTTTATCGCTTCAGCTCCCTGACTTACTAAATTGTTTATGTCATCCTGTGTTTTCTGAACCTCAAGAATAGACTTTGTAAGTTCTTCTGTGGCATGACTAATGTTGTTAACAGAGTCAACAATATTTTCAAGATTTTTCTTAAAGCTACGCATCTCCTCTCTTATTTCATATGCACTAATACCTATTAGAGAGTTTTCATAAAGGGTCATGGCAAGTCTGGGAGATGCTGTATGCAGTATTCTATCTATGTTTCTTTCTGCTGTTACGTCTTTCCAGGTGGAAGCATATCCTACAATGTTACCGTTTCTATCTGTTACAGCAAATCTATAAGATTCAATCACATGATTTCCAACAATAATGTCAGCATTTTTCTTCACTTCTCCCGGCTTTAAGGACTTAAGCAGTTCTTTTATCCTGTCTGGGTCTTTGTGGAACCTGTGAATAGAAATACCTTCAGGATGTTCCCAATCAACGTGAAATCCATACACCCGATTTATGTCTTCTCCAAGCTCCCTTAATATTTCTTTACCCCTTCTATTTACAAAGATAAGCTCGTTTCCTGCTTTTCCTTCTTTAAATTCTGGGGAGGCTATAAAAACACCCTCCTCCTGTAAAAAGTCTAAAATTTTCCAGCTTTCTTCTACAGATTCAGAAATCTGGGAAACATTTGATTTAATCTCTTCTAATTTTTGCTGGGTTTCTTGAAACTGATTTTCTAACTCTTTTATCTTTGCTTCTTTTTCTTCTATAACTTTTTCAAGCTCTCGTATGTATTCCTCCTTCTTCTCAAGCTCGTCTTTCAGTTTGTCTACGACTTTGTAAACCTCTTTGCATCCGAACAGACCCATCGTTGTCCTCCTTTTTATTTCTTCATTGCTGAGAAAATCTTCTCAATCTTTTCCTTTAGAACTTCAGCAGTAAAAGGTTTAACAATATAATTGTTAACTCCAGCTTTTATCGCTAAAAGAACATTTTCTTTCTTGGCTTCTGCTGTAACCATCAGAACAGGCAGTGATTTTAATTCAGGGTCCTTCCTTATCTCCTGAACAAGCTCTAAACCTGTCATGTTAGGCATATTCCAGTCAGTAATAACAAAATCGTATTTTTGAGATTTTAATTTCTGTAGAGCTACTTTACCATCTTCTGCTTCATCTATGTTTTTGAAGCCAAGCTGTTCCAACAGTCCTTTTATAATCCTTCTCATAGTAGCCATATCATCTACAACAAGTATTTTTATTTCTCTGTCAGGTAATGCCATACTATTCCTCCTTTTTATTTTTTAACTGCATACTTGTGGACTAATTTCAGAAGGTCAGGAGCATCAAATTTTACAAGGTGAGCATCTGCATTGACAAATTTAGCCTTGTCCACTGTAGCCTTATCACTGAGAGAGGTATTTATTATAATAGGAATTTTAGACAGCTGGGGATGTTCCTTTATTTTTCTTGTAAAGGTTAAACCATCCATTCCCGGCATTTCTATGTCTGAAACTATCAGCTGAACAAAATCTGTTATGTCTTTGCCTTCTGATTGGGCTTTCTGGAGAAGATTATTGAGTATGTCAAGGCCTTCTAAACCACTACTTGCCTCTAACACTGTATGTCCGTCTCTCTCTAATATTCCTCTTATAATTTTTCTTGCCACTGGAGAGTCGTCCAATATAAGTATTGTAAACTGACCTTTTCTTTCTACTTCCTCTTCTGGAACTTCCTCTTCTATACCAAATATCTTTATCATTCCAAGTTCATCTAATATTCCTTCAAAATCAAGAAGAAGAAGAAGATTTCCACCTTCTATCTCAATAACTCCTACTATTTTACCACCTAATCTCTCTTCTATACTTGGAGGTGGCTTTTTTATGTCTGCCCATTTTATTCTTCTTATCCTTTTAGCTTCGTGAACCACTATTCCTACAATTTCCCTGAGAAATTCCATCACAATTATGTATTTACCTGCATTTTCCGGCTCTCTTATTTTCATCCATTTTGCCAAATTAACTATAGGAACTATCTCCCCCCTTATCTTTGCTATACCTTCTACCTCTGGAGGAGAACCGGGAGATTTCACTATGTTGTCAGGTTTTCTGGTTACTTCTCTAACCTTTGCAACGTTAACTCCTAATATCCACTCGTATGTATCTCCATTATCCAAAATCTCATACATCCTGAAGTCTACTATTTCTAACTCGTTAGCACCTGTCTCAAGAATTTTTGGTAATAAATCTTTTTTTGCCATAAATAATCCTCCAGATTACAGGTTTTCCTGCCTAAAAATCTTTTTTATGTTTAACAGGGTTAAAAGCTCTTTTTTTCCTGTGCTGTCTTCTATCATAATTACTCCATCTATAAATTCTGGGTCAATTCCAATAGAATTCATAGGGGGAGGCTGTATATCTTCTGGGTTTATATTTATGGCTCCTTCTACTTTGTCAACGGAAATTCCTATGTGTCCTAATTCTGTTTCAACTACTACAATGAATGGATTTTCTGTATTGTCCTCTCCACCTAAATTAAACATCCGCTTTAAGCTAACAACAGGTATAATGTTCCCTCTAAGGTTCATTACACCTAATATGTAATTTTTTGTTTTTGGAACAGAGGTTATCTCTATATCTTTTGTTATTTTCACTACATCTCTTATGTTTATTCCGATAAGCTCGTTATTCAAGTAAAAGGTTATTAATCTCTCCTCAAAGGAAACTTCCTTTTCTATTTCTCTCATTCCAAGAACTTCTATTTCTGACATTACAGCACCCCTACAAGTTGTGATTTTTTATCATTAATTAAAGAGTTTGTGTCTACAATTAAAACTACCTTTCCATCTCCTGTTATGGTAGCCCCTGCAATCCCTTGAACATTTTCTAAAAGCTTACCTAACGGCTTTATAACGATTTCTTCTTCTCCAAATAGCTCTTCTATAGAAATTGCTATATTTTTCTCCCCTACTCTGACTATTACAATAAACTGTTTTTCATTTTCATCAGGCATATCAAAAAGTTCGTTGAGGCTAAATAAGAGATAAACTTCATCCCTTAGCATAAATGATTTAAACTGTCCTATACTTTTCACATTCTCAGGTTCATATCTTACTATCTCAACAACAGAATACAGAGGAATTGCAAAGATTTTGTTGTTAGCTCCTACCATAAGCGTTCTTATAATGGCGACAGTTAAAGGCAGTTTCATTATGAATTTTGTTCCTTTTCCAAGCTCACTTTCTACTTCAATAGTTCCTCTAAGAGAATGTATTGTAGATGCCACAACATCCATACCTACCCCTCTACCTGAAACGTCACTCACTTTATCTGCTGTAGAAAATCCCGGCATAAATAGAAGTTCATAGGCTTCTTTATCACTCATGTTTTCTGCCTGTTCTGGAGATATCAATCCTTTCTCTACAGCCTTTTTCTTGACTTTTTCTACATTAATTCCCCTTCCGTCGTCTTCTATAGCTATGATTATCCTGTCTCCTTCTTGAAATGCAGAAAGCTTTATAAGTCCAACTTCTGGCTTTCCTAACATAATTCTTTCTTCAGGTGGCTCAATACCGTGGTCTATTGCATTTCTAACAAGGTGAATTAGAGGGTCTTCTAACTTGTCCAATATTGACCTGTCTATTTCTGTATCTTCACCTTCCAACACAAGGTTTACCTTTTTATTTAACTTTTTAGCTAAATCCCTTACTATCCTTGGAAACTTACTAAATATTTTCTTAACTGGTTGCATACGAAGTTTCATAACTGCATCTTGAAGGTCACTTACTGTTCGGCTCATACCTGTTATTGAATCTAAAAGCTCTTCTATCGCTTCTGTATTTTCACAGGAAGTCTCAAGCCCTGAAGTAAGCTTAACTATCCTGTTTCTATCTAATACTAATTCCCCTACTAAGTTCATTAAAGTTTCTACCCTTTCAACATCTACTCTTATTACTTCTTCTTTCCTTTCTGATTTCTTTTTGGCAGGTTTACTTTGTTCTTTCTTGCTTTCCTCTGCTATCGGTTCTTTTTTTTCTGGCGTTTTTTCTTCCTCTTTTGTTTCGTCCTGAGATTTTGGTTTCTCCTCTTTAGGTTTTATAAAGTCTTTTACATCCTTTCCTTCTGCTATTATTTTTTCTAACTTTTCTATAACTTCAAGGGGGGGTCTCTCATCAGGAGGTAAAAGTATAAGTTCTTCTAATATCCCTGCAAGGTCTTTACCAGGGTACTGAAGGATAAGCTTTTTTATGTCCTCATCTACTCCTTCAACAAACTCTATGTCTTGAGTTTCAGAATCAGAATTTTTTCCTTCATTTTCTACAACAGGCTGTGCTTCTATAACTTCTCCTTGATTAAGTATCCTGGCTAACTTATCTATTATGTCCTTTACATCTTCTTCATCTGGTATTTCATCACTTTCTTTTAACATCTCAATAGCTTCTTTCAGTTTATCAACACCTTCAAATATAACGTCCATCATTTCTGAAGTAAGTTTTAATTCATCATTACGCAAAAGATTAAATATGTCTTCAATTTTATGGGCAATTTCTACTATTGAGGTAAGGCCTAAAAATCCTGCACCTCCCTTCAAGGTGTGCATTCCTCTGAATATACTATTTAACAGCTCTTTATCTTCTGGATTTGCCTCAAGGTCTATAAGTTCCTGGTCTAAATTTGATAAAATTTCATCTGCTTCTACAAGAAATTCCTCTAATATCTCTCTCATGTCATCTGAAAAATTCAACTTCATCTTTCTCAACCTCAAAAATTTTTATAAACCAAATTTTTTCAAGATGTCATCTACGTCGTCCTGGGTAACTTCCTTTTTCCACTCTAACTCTTCCAATCTTTCTTTTAGCTCTTCTTTTCTTTCCTGAGACTGCTCTTCCTGTATGCCAAACAGCAGGATTATTTTCAGAATTTCTTTCTCCACATCTGAAATAAAATTAGAAATTTTGTGTAATCTCTGGGACATAATATCCTGAAACTCTAATAATGTAAGGGTATTTGTTAATATGTCTATCCCTTCTTTTAAATCTTTTTCTAACTCTTTTCTCAAATTTTCGTCCTGAATCTTCTGTAATTTCTCTATAGTGCCACTTAGCATAGAGCTTATTTTTATTATATTGTCTATCACTTTTTTGGTTGCTTCTTCACTTTCCTTTATTGCTAACTTCAAATGAGTGTTAACATTTTTAAACCCTTCTTTTTTAGAGCTTAAATTTTCAATGTCCTTTTTGTATTCCTCTACTAAATTTATCAGTTTTTTTACTTCCTGAAAGAGACCCTCTTCCATCTTTAACCTCCTTTATTTTATTTTCGTAAAAGGCAAGCAAAAATTAAGTTTAATAATAATTATAAGCTAATATTAATAATAATATAACTGGGAGAAATTTTTATTGACATAAAACATTTTTTATGGACAAAACCGTTTATCAGAGTATAATCATAAATATGAGGTGATAACCATGGAAAATTTAGATGTATTATTAGACAAACTTATAGAACTGCTAAAGGAAGAAAAACAGCTGTTAGTTACTTCTATCAAAGATGGAACCCTTGCAGAAAGGCTGATGACAGTAATTGACAACAAAAAGGAAATACTTTTTAAAATCTCGCAGTTTTCACAGGAAGATTTAGAAAAGTTTGAAGAAAAGTTACTTCAGATAAAACAGCTAAGTGACATCAATCTTAATCTTGCTGCTAATAATCTGCAGTTTATAGATGAGTTGTTCAGTGCTATTTTTGAAGAGCCCCAAAAATACGACCAGTCTGGGGCTGTAAAACAAAATCAAAAAGGGCTGTTTAACAAAAAGATTTAAACTCCAAAAACTGTGTATTTCAGCCACAGAAGGCCTAAAGCAACAATCACAGTAACTACAGTAACAGGTGTTCCCTGCTTTATAAAGTCAAAGAACTTTATAGGATAACCTTCTCTCTCTGCCAAACCTGCTGCAACAACATTTGCTGAAGCTCCTATGATTGTCAGATTCCCCCCAAGACATGCTCCAAGAGCCAGTGCCCACCAGAGAGGCTCAACGTTAAAAGATGCTGTCTTCCCAAGGTCTATCAGAACATAAGACATTGCCATAGTAAATGGTATGTTATCAACTATACCGGAAATAAATGCAGAAAGTCCTCCCAATATCAAAATACCTGAGATAGGGTCTGTTATCACTCCTGCAACCATATGGGCAGCATCTTCAAAAACTCCAGAATGCTCCAATCCTCCAATAACAACGAACAGTCCAAGGAAGAACATCAGCGTTGTCCACTCTACCCTTTCAAATATCTTTTCTGGATTTTCCCTTGACCAGAGCATAAGGACAGAAGCCATAAACAGTGCTATTGTCCCAGCTTCAAGATGAAGGACGTGGTGAAGGAAAAACAAAATAATTGTTATTCCAAAAACTATCAGTCCCTTTCTCATCAAAACCACGTCATACTCTATCTTCTGACCTTCCATTATCTCCTGAAGTTTTTTCTCATCTGTTACCTTTGTCTCCAGGTGTCCCTGCATCTTCATCATCCCGATAAATACTGCCGTTCCTATTATATGAGTTATAACAACAATAGGAGCAATATTGACAATAAAATCCATAAAGGTAAATCCACCAAGTGAACCTATAATGATGTTTGGAGGGTCCCCTATCAGTGTTGCTGTTCCTCCTATGTTTGATGCTAAAACTGTTGCAATAATATAAGGAACAGGCTTTAGCTTAAGTTTTGACGTTATAGATATAAGTATAGGTATCATAAATAAAACAGTTGTCACATTATCCAGAAAAGCGGATAAAACAGCTGTAAGCATAGTAAAGGTCAGGATTATTTTAAAAGGGTCTCCCTTCGTAAATCTAAGAGCTACATAGGAGAGAATAGAGAAAAATCCACTTTCTATCAGAACTGAAACAATAACCATCATTCCAATAAGAAGGAACATTGTGTTGTGGTCTATTGCTTCCCATGCACCTTCAGGAGTAACAACACCTAAAAATATAGCAAGTGTTCCTCCAAGGAGTGCAGCAGGAACTCTGTGGAAAAATTTCTCAAGAATAATCATTGTGTAAGTTCCAACAAACAGCAGGATAGAAATCCAGTAAAGATGTTCTTTTGCTCCTAAACCTATCATCCCAAGTATTGTTTGATGTTCCACCCTTACTCTCCTTCTTTGTCTTTGAATATTCCAACAGAGATTTCTGAATTTTCTATATAAGATTCTTTATCTTCAATGTTTTCATTAATAAGTAAAAGGTCGTATTTTTTCTTTCTGGCGTAATAAGGAATTTCTTTTTTGGGGTCTCCTTTAAGAATTAAAAACTCAATCTTTTCTCCTTTTAATGCTTTTGCTAACTTTGTCTTTACAGTTTCCACATATTCTTCTAACATTCCTACAAGTATCTGTTTTGCCTCTTCATCAGGGTGGGTTTTCTTTAGTCTATTTTCATAGAAAGACTCGTAAAAGGAAGTTACAAAATCAAACTTTACCCCTAACTTTTTAACAAAAAGGTAGGCTGAACTGATGAAATACTCTGTGGCAGTTTCTTTATCTACATTTATAAGAACACTGTTTATGCTGTCTGCATCTTCTTGAAGAAGGATTATGTCTAAATTTTCAAAATCTTTTACAAGTTTTTCTGTTGAAGTTATCCTGAAAATGTGCTCCAGTGGTGAGATTTTCTCCTGAGTGACAACAAGGAGGTCAGGCTTTTCTGCTTTTATTTCTTCTTTTGCCTCTCCAAAATCTAACTGATTTTTTAACTCATAACTGATATTTTCCTCTTCTACTTGCTTTTTTGCTTTTTCTTTTTCTTCTTCAGGAACATCAACAAACAGAAGCACTAACTTTTTATCTAATTTTTTGGCTATCTCTTTTACAACTTTAAGATTATTAAAATTTACCTTCTCTCTTTGTAAAAAAATTACAGTATTTACAGGCATATTAAATCCCCTTCACTTCCATTTTTAATAATTTTCGGAAAGTGAAGGGGAAAGTTTACACAAAATTAAACCTGACCGTATTTTCTTGCAAGTTCATATAGCCTTCTTATTCTCTCCTCTGTTGGAGGGTGAGTGGAGAACAAAGATGCAATTGCTGAACCTCTGAGAGGGTTTACTATCATCATATGGGCTGTTCCGGGGTTTACTTCCCTCTCTGCATATGGAGCAAGCTGCTGCGCTGACATCTCTAACTTTTCAAGGGCTTTTGCCAGTGAAAGGGGACATCTGCAAATCTCAGCTCCTGTTGCATCAGCTGCATACTCCCTTGACCTTGATATTGCCATCTGGACAAGCATTGCAGCAATGGGAGCAAGAATAAACAGGAGAAATGTCCCTATAAGACCACCTATACCGTTATCTTCTTCATCATTTCCACCAAACAGATTAGACCAGAAAGCCATCTCTGCAAGCATAGATATTGCACCGCCTATAGTTGCTGCAATTGAGGAAATCAGTATATCCCTATTTTTTATGTGGGCTATCTCGTGTGCCAGAACTCCTCTCAGCTCTTCTGGTGAAAGTATGTTCAAAATCCCAGAAGTTACAGCAACAACAGCATTTTGGGGATTTCTACCTGTTGCAAATGCGTTAGGTATGTCTATAGGTGCAAGGTAAACTTTTGGCTTTGGAATACCTGCATTTCTTGCAAGCTCTTCAACCATATCGTGAAGCCATGGTGCTTCTTCATACGAGATTTCTCTTGCATTATACATCTTTAACGCCATCTTGTCTGAGAACCAGTAGGCAAAGAAATTCATAGCCATAGCAAACACAAAGGCTATAACCATCCCTGTCTGCCCACCTAATATCTTACCTACCACAAGGAACAGCCCTGTCAACACTCCAAGCAACAGAACTGTTTTAATCGTATGCATGCCGCTAACTACCTCCCTTATTTTTGAACTGATATATTAGTGTCTATTTGTGAAATTTCAGTGAACTATATCATATTTGGTTAGACTTGACATAATCTATCTGCGTTATAAATTTATATAGCTAATTGAATATGGGGGCGATACGGGTTCGACGGGAACGGTTACGCCGGGTAAGCAGGCCGGAGAAGGATACTCCGTAAAAAACCAAACAACAACAATTCCCGAACGCGAAATCGCTCTCGCTGCTTAATTAACGCAGCGACGTCCTCCTGAGCTTGCCCGTGGGCTTGGGAAGGGCGTAAGACACACGGGATAGGAAGATGCTGACCGCCCTGTAGGCATCTTCCGAAAACTTACAGGGCTGGCCTGCAGATACCCTGCCTGTGGGGTCGCTGCAGGCGAGAGGACAAACACAGGCTGAGCCTGGAGAAAGCCCGAGCAACGGCCGTTCTCGGACGGGGGTTCGATTCCCCCCGCCTCCACCAAAAGAAAAATCAAAATAAAATCTCAAAAACAAACAGCAAGTTTTTCTTTGAAAATCTCATCTCAACTGTATGTGTTATATAATGCTGGCAAAAGACAAAAATATTAGAAAAATTTAGAACTTTCACAATTTTAATACAAACCAGAATATTTTTTAGCAAGAAAGTTAGTAATATGAACATACAAAATTTCAGAACCATAACAATTTAACAAACTTGATTACTTCACAAAATCTGATAGATTTATAGTCAAAGAGGAAAAATAAAATGATAAAGTTAATTTTAATAAAGAGGCTTTAGAACACGGCTACATAAACTTGTATACAAATGATAATATAGAAGTAGATGAAAATTTCTCTAATGAAATATTAGCAAAAGTTCCTTGTTATGATTTATCGATATCTTCTAAAAGGGAATTAATAGAGCTTGAATGTGATATTGAAGATTTAGACAAAATAGATACTCAGCTTTTTTTAGGAAAATACGAATTGGAAGGACAAATTTATGAGTTTATGGACACAGTTAAGTTTATAAAAAACTTTCTTAAAAAGAATAACTAAATGAAAGTCAAAGAGTTAAAGAAACTTTTGAAGAATTATGGAGTAGAATTAAAGTATTTTGATATAGAAGAAGGAGAAGAAGCTAATTTAATGTTTTTATACAGGAAAGAACTGGAAGAAAACAAACATCTTTTATCTTCTGAAGATTTAGACCTTTTACATCAGTATGACCTTAAGGCTGTAGAACTTTACGAAAAGTATAAAAACTATGACACGGAAGCTGTAGAATGGCTAAAAGATACAGTTAAAATAGCAAAAGCAAATCTACAAAAACAAGTTAAATAGATAAGTTTAATAAGCTCTTTTTTTAGCCTTCCTTTCTCTGCAGTAATCCCTGATTGTGAGTATTGTCGGAGCTGCAATGAACGTAAAAATCATGCCGGCAATAAACCCAGGAGTTTCTTTCTCCTCTTTCATGGCAACCGCAATAAGAAAGAGAATAAGCACAATGGCACCTACTGTATTAATTACAAATTTAACGGCCTTCCTTCCCCCTATAAAGTAAGCGATACCTAATATCAGGAAGATTACAGTAAGTATCTCCATACAGATAATCATAAAGGGATTTTGTAATCTGTCAATAAATCACTTTAGCTTTTTGATAATCTCTGGGAGTTTATAAAGATAAAACATCACTTTTTTCCATTTTGACCATTCTATTGCCTGAAGACCAGAACCGTAAACCTTCCCAGCTTCAAGATTTTTACCAACTCCTGACTTTGCAGTAACGATAACATTATCACCAATTGTTATGTGGTCAGCCACTCCTACCTGTCCTGCTAAAATAACATTTTTACCAATTTTACAGCTTCCTGCTATTCCTACCTGTGAAACAATAATACTGTTTTCCCCTACCTCACAGTTATGGGCTATCATTACCAGATTGTCTATTTTTGTTCCTTTTTTGATGACTGTTTCATCTACCATAGCCCTGTCTATTGTTGTGTTTGCTCCTATTTCTACGTCATCTTCAATTATCACTTTCCCTACATGTTTTATCTTTTTGTGTTTTCCATTTTCCTGATAATAACCAAAGCCGTCTGCTCCTATAACGCAGCCAGAATGGATAATAACATTTTTGCCTATAACTGCATCCCTGTATATAACAACATTTGGATATATAACTGTGTTGTCCTTAATTACCGTATTTTTTCCAATGTAGCAGTTTGGGTATATTTTGACAGAGCTTCCTATTTTTACTCCTTCTTCTATTACTGTGAACTCTCCTATGTAAACATTCTCTCCAATTTCCACATTTTCTGATATTGATGCTTTCTTGGATATACCTGATTTTTCTTCTTCAGGATAAAAGATATCAATTAGCCTGTAAAAGGCTGTCTGGGGGTTATCAACTATTATCTGGGGAATCTCTAAATCAAGTTTTTCCTTAGTTAAAACCGCAGAGGCATTTATCTGCAGGTCTTTAAGATACTTTTTGTCTGCTACAAATGTTATTTCTCCTTTTTTCGCTTTGTTTATACTTTTTAAACCCCTTATCTCAATGTCTTCTCTCAGGTTTACAAGCTGTCCATTTAACAGCTGTGCTATCTGTGATAGTTTCATTTTTGTTCCCTGTCATACATCTTTAGAATTTCATCTGTTATATCAATGGCCTTATCGTAATAAACAACGCCTCCTATTGCTCCACCTATAAAAACCATATCTATGTTGTGCTTTTTTGCATACTCTTCTGTAATCCTTTTTATATCTAATATCAGCTCTCTTTCTGCTTTAGCTTTCATCTGTGAAAGCTCTTTTTCTGCTTCTTGCTGTATTTTAGCACCTTCCTCTTTTAGTTTTGTCAGTTCTTCTTTTTTCTTTTTTTTAGCTTCTTCACTGAGAACAGGACTTTCTAACTGTTTTTCTATCTGTGAAATCTGCTTATCAATGTTATCTAATTTGCTTTGATAGTATTTTACCTTTTCCTGTATCTCTGACTTTAGTTTTTTTCCTTTTTTTGAGGTATTCATTATTTTCTGGACATCAACATAAGCTATATTTTCGGCCGCTGCAAAACTCACCAGACCTATCAGTAAAACAAAAAACAGCATTACCTTTTTCATCATTTCCTCCGTTTAGAAAAATGTTCCAAGTACAAATCCTATCCTTGAACTTCCAACTCCAGAAGGTGGATTTAACACTTTCCCATAGTATATATCAATAGGAGCCATTGGTGTAACTATCTTAAGACCTACTCCAACAGAGTAAAACATGTTTTTAAAGGGATTTCCACTATTGAAACCTTTACCCATATCGGTAAATATGTATCCCCATAAAAATCTCTCTGCTATAGGGTGGGATGCCTGAAAGTTAAATACTATCTGCTGTTTTGCTCCTATTGGGTCAAGGTTTTTGTCGTATGGCCCTGCCATACCGTAATCAAATCCCCTTATGGAAAAGTCTCCACCTACGAAGAAATACTCATCTAACGGTATTTTGTCATTCATTTTTTCTACTATACCGTATCTGCCTTTAAAAGATAAAACCCAGTCTGTGTAGAACAGTTTATCTGGGATAAATTTAGAATAACTGAAACTTGTTTTATAAAAACCTCTCGTTCCGTAACCAACCTTAAATGTAATACTGAAATTACTACCCCTTGTTGGAAGTATAGGATTGTCAACGTCAGACCTTGTAAAGTTCAAAAATGTTGATACAAGGCTGTAAGAACCTGCCTGGTCTTTTATCCTCTGGGGAGCATCTACTGTAATATCTTTGTATTTTCCTCTTTCTATTGTTATTCCTGTTCCTGCTCTCCAGTATTCTGATATTTCCCACGACAGAGTTGGAGAAAATCCCTGTTTTACAGAAACAAATGTTGTGTAATCAACATATCTGTCGTAAAGACTGAATCCAAGATTAACCGGTTTGTAAAATGCCCATCTGTGAAGGTATGAAATCTCATTGTTCCTGTAAGTTGAACCTACTGTGAATGATATACTGGCTGTATCTCCTGTTCCCATAAAGTTTCCTTTTCTAAGAGAAAGGAAGAAAGAAAGTCCTGTAAGCTGGCTGTACCCGGCACCTACAGATATCTGACCGGTGAATCTCTCCTGAACCTTTACGTCAACATCTATTTTGTTCTCTTCTTTAACGTGGGGGTCAAACCCTACCATATCGTAATAACCAAGACCGTAAAGTCTTGATTGAGACCTGAATAAATCCTGTCTTCTGAAAAGGTCTCCTGGAGCGAATCTCAGCTCTCTTCTTATAACGTAATCCCTTGATTCGTAGTTTCCTGAAATATCTATCTTGTCAACATAAAATATCTCTCCTGGCTGTATGTCGTAAATAACTTTTACAGTTTTTGACTTTTTGTCTAAAACTTTTTCCACATACACCATAGCAAATATAAAGCCAAGGTCTGTATATTTGTTTAATATCTCTTCTTTCAGTCTGTCAATAATTTCTCCGTTAAAATAATTACCAGCTTTCAGGTCATCTTTGAACTTCTGGATTAATTCATCGTTGGTATAATACCTGTTATTTTTGAATTCAACTTTTGAAAGTTTATATCTTGCTCCTTCTTTTATTTTTATTGTTATGTAATACTCTTCCCCATTCTTTAGCTCAATCTCTGGTTTTTCAACCACAACATCAAAAAATCCTTTTTTCAAATATAGCTCTCTGATTTTTTCTATATCTTCAAGTAGCTGTTCTTTTCTCAATCTTGGATGAAATCTCAGTTTCCAGATTGAACGTTCTTTGGTCTCCATAACATCTTTAATCTCATCTTCGTCTATCTGTTTGTTTCCGACTATTCTTATTTCCTTTACATATGCCCTTTTTCCTTCTTCTATCTTAAACACAAGGGTATTACCTTTGAAATAGTAGGATACTTTTACATTATAAAAGCCCTCTTTTTCATACTTTTCCTTTATGGCTTTTATCATTTTGTTTATTTCGTCTATAGAAAATACTCTGCCTAAACCTTTCCTTATTGATGCAAGTTTTTCTGTCAGCTCTGGTCCAATAGTTGAAAAAGGAAGTGCCATTCCCGATTCCACTCTTTTCTGCGTCTGCACTCCAAGAACCTGCATAAGGTCTTCATCTGAAATTTCATCATTTCCTTCAAACTCTATTTTCTGAACAACAGGCAATTCTTTGAATACAAAGATTAAGTCTATTCCATTCTCTGTATATCTGGTATAAGCCTCTACATCGCGGAAGTAACCTAACTTATAAAGGTCTCTCAGTATGTTAACAATGTTGTCTCTAACAACAACAGAGCCTTTACCAATGTTTATTACAGGGTATATAAGTTGAGGAGACACATATTTTAGACCTTTTATCTCTATCTTTCTCAGTCTGTAGATTTTTTTTATCTCTTCTGATATCTTCCCTGCTTTTATCTGGGGCTTTTCCTGTGAGTGGGAAGGTAAAGAAAATAAAAGAATGAATAGAAATAACAGGGGCATAAAGCCCCTTAGCAGATTTATGTTGCTGCCACTTCTTTCTTTCTGACTGCTTTTTCTGATTTTGGTTTTTTCACCTTTATTCCCACTGTTCCACCTTTTTTCACCACTACTTCTGCTACTGAACCAGATGGAAGTTTCCCTTTCAGTATCTCCTCTGCTAACAGGTCTTCCACAAGTGATTGTAAAGCTCTCTTTATAGACCTTGCTCCAAACTCTGGTTTGAACTCTCTTTCTATCAGATAGTCCACAAATTTTCTGGACAGTTTTACAGTAATTCCCCATTCTTTCAGCCTTTTGTTTATCTCCTTAAGTTGTATATCAATTATACCTTTCATTACTTCTTTGTCCAATGGCTTGAACACGATAATATCATCAAGTCTGTTAAGGAATTCTGGACTGAAATGTTTTTTAACTTGCTGGAGAACATTTTTCTTCATCTCTTCATAATCAAGCATTCCTGACTTTTGCTCAAATCCTAATCTTCCAGATTCAAGTATAAGTCTTGCTCCAAGGTTTGACGTCATGATGATTATTGTGTTGCTAAAATCTACAACCCTTCCGAAAGAGTCTGTAAGTCTTCCGTCGTCAAATATCTGGAGGAATATGTTAAACACATCTGGATGCGCCTTTTCAATCTCATCAAACAGTATCACAGAGTAAGGTCTTCTCCTTACTGCTTCCGTAAGCTGACCTCCCTCTTCGTATCCAACATATCCAGGAGGTGCCCCAACAAGTCTTGATACTGTGTGCTTCTCCATATATTCGGACATATCAAATCTTATAAGAGCATCTTCTGTTCCAAATAGATACTCAGCAAGAGCTTTGGCTGTTTCTGTTTTACCAACACCTGTTGGACCTAAGAACATGAATACTCCTATTGGTCTGTGGGTTCCTTTAAGTCCAACACTGTTTCTTCTGATAGCTTTTGATATTGCTTCTATTGCTTCATTCTGGTCTACAACCCTCTTATGGAGCTCCTCTTCTATATGGAGTAGTTTTTCTGCCTGTGATTCTGTTAGCCTTACTACAGGAATACCTGTCCATTTTGCAACCACAAGTGCTATATCTTCATCTTTTACCTTTGGTTTTCTTACCTTTTTCTTTTCTTTCCACTCTGCCTTCAATGTTTCAAATTTTGCTCTCAGTTTTAGCTCTTCATCTCTCAGTTTAGCAGCTTTTTCAAAATCCTGCTCCTTAGCTGCTTCTGCTTTTTCTTCCTCTATCTTTCTTATTCTCTCTTCTATTTTCTTCAGTTTTGGAGGAAGCTGCATTTCTCTAATCCTTACCCATGCCCCAGCTTCATCTATCAGGTCTATTGCCTTATCTGGCAGCTGTCTGTCTGTGATGTATTTTACAGAGTAATCTACAGCTTTTTCTATTGCTGATTTTGTGTAAACAACTTCGTGAAACTCCTCAAACTTTTTCTTCAGCCCCATAAGTATTTTTACTGTATCTTCTGGTGTTGGTGGTTCCACTAAAACAGGCTGAAATCTTCTCTCTAATGCTCCGTCTTTTTCTATGTACTTTCTGTACTCATCTATTGTTGTTGCTCCTATTACCTGTATCTCTCCCCTTGCAAGAGCGGGCTTTAGCATGTTTGATGCATCTATTGAGCCTTCTGCTGCCCCTGCCCCAACAAGAGTGTGAAGCTCATCAATAAACAGAATTATGTATGGTGCTTTTTCAAGCTCTTTCAGTATGTTTTTCAGTCTTTCTTCAAACTGCCCCCTGTATTTTGTTCCTGCAACTAAAGCTGCAAGGTCTAAAGCAACAATCCTTTTAGACTGGAGAGGCTCTGGAACCTCTTTGTTTGCTATTCTCTGGGCAAGTCCTTCAACTATGGAAGTTTTACCTACTCCCGGCTCACCTATTAAAACAGGGTTGTTTTTTCTTCTTCTTGATAGTATCTGTATAACTCTATCTATCTCTTTGTCTCTTCCAATAACAGGGTCTAACTTTCCTTCTCTTGCAAGTGCTGTAAGGTCTCTTGAAAATCTGTCTATGTTAGGAGTAGGAACCTGTTTTACCTGTTCCTGTGGAGGAATTTCTCCTAATATCTGGAGTATCTCTTTTCTGATGGAATACTCATCTATTCCAAATCCCCTTAATACTCTTCCTCCTAATCCTGTCTTTTCTCTAACAATACCGATGAGCAGATGCTCAGGTCCAACAAACTGATGGTGTAGTATCCTTGCCTCTTCTACTGCAAACTCTAAAACCCTCTTTGCATCAGGGGCAAATAACACTTCTCCAGTATGGCTACCGTGAACCATCTGTGATGTAAGAGTTCTTTTTACTTTGTCAATGGTCAGTCCAAATCTTGAGAGAACTAAAACAGGAATGTCCTCTTCCTCTATTAATGAGAGGAGAAGATGTTCACTTCCCAGATAGTTGCTTCTGTATTCCAAAGCCTTTTCTCTTGCATTCAGTATTACTTTTCTTGCTCTTTCTGTAAACTTCTCAAACATATCTAAACACCTCTATTTTTTTCTTAAAATTCCTGTTTAATATATACATAAATCAAATTTTTCAAGACTGCACCATCCCATCTTTTAGATAAACTATTCTACTGCAATATCCTGCCACTTCACTGTCGTGGGTTGCAATGACCATAGTCACATTATTCTTTTCGTTCAGTTCCTTTAAAAGATTCATAACTACCTCTGTATTCCTGCTATCCAGGTTACCTGTTGGCTCATCTGCAAGTATTATATCAGGATTATTCACAACAGCCCTTGCTATTGCCACCCTCTGCTGCTCTCCCCCTGAAAGCTGTGAAGGTTTATGGTTTAGCCTATCTTTCAGTCCTAATCTTTCAAGTATCCTTTCGGCTTTTTCCCTTGCTTTTTCCTTACTATAAATTTGGACAGGAATCATTACATTTTCAAGTGCAGTAAATTCTGGGAGAAGATAATGAAACTGGAATACAAACCCTATATGCTTATTTCTAAAGCGTGCAAGACTTTTTTCTTTCAGTGAAAATATGTCCTGACCATTTACCAATACCTTTCCTTCTGTTGGAACATCAATACCTCCCAAAATGTGAAGAAGTGTGCTTTTCCCTGAACCAGAGGGACCCATAAGGGCAACCATTTCTCCCTTTTTTATAGACAGGTCAATCCCTTTTAGTGCTTCAATGTAGGAGCCTTCTAAGAAGTAATGCTTTATGAGATTTTGTGTCTTTATAACCTCACTCATATCTGAGAACCTCAGCTGGAACATCTTTTGAGGCAAAGTATGCTGGAATGATAGAAGAGGCAAAGCATATCAGAAGCGATGATATGAAAACAGATAACATATCAAAAAGTGATGTTTTTAAAGGAAGATAATCAATCATGTAGACTTCTGGATTTAGTTTTACAAGATGGTATGTATCTGTGATATATATAATTCCAGCTCCGATTAATGTCCCTGATAATGTTCCTGCTATGCCAATAAGCATACCCTGCCACAGAAATACTTTCAGTATGAAACTACTGTCTGCTCCAACTGTTTTTAGTATCGCTATATCTTTTCTTTTTTCCCTTGCTTTTGTTATAAGCAGACTTGATACATTAAATGAGGCAACCAACACTATCAGGGCAATAACTAAAAACATGGCAAGTTTCTCAAGCTGCAGAGCCTGAAAGAGGCTTTTATTCAGGTCTGTCCACGAACGAATAATGTAAGGATATGATATATATTTTGACAGCTCTTTTTTTACCAAATCTGCTCTGTAAGGGTCTTTTAGCTTCAGCTGAATTCCGGTAACGCTGTCTCCCATATCAAAAAACTTCTGAGCTTCTTTTAGCTTCATCTGAACAAAAGTTGAATCATACTCATACATACCAAACTCAACAATACCCCCAACATATACTTTTTTTACCTTTGGTAAAAAACCTAATGGTGTTTTCCTTCCAAACGGAGACATTAGATTAAAAGAATCCCCAACCCACAAATCAAGTGCTGCTGCAACATCCTTTCCAATCAGGACATAATTTGGTTTTTTTAAGCTGTCGTAACTTCCTGCTATAACTTTTTCATTTAACTTCATAATATTTTTATCTTTATCAGGGTTAACACCTCTAATGTTTACAGACTTTACATTTCCTCCCTTGGATGCTAAAGCCTGAGAAAAAATAAAGGGCTGATAAGCAACAATCTCTTTATTATCAGCAAAATATTCATAAAGGGTTTTGTATTCAGTAAACTTACCTGTTATCTTAAATATCACAATGTGGGGGGAGGTTTCTAAAATCTTCTCCTTCAGCCCCCACTGAAACCCACTCATTACAGCAAGGGTTATCAAAAGGGCTGAAACACCTACAGTAATGCCAACGAAGGATATAACAGTCATAAAGGAAAGAGCTTTTGACCTGAGAGAGAGTAAATATTTTAAAGCAATCTGAACTGTTAGAGGCATCTATCTCCTTTCAAAAATATAATGACTAAAACTATTATCGTATAAAATATTTAAATAAACAAACTTCAGGAGCTGAAGATGATTATAGGAACGCCTCTATCCCACAATGCAACAAAGATACTTCTTCTTGGAAGTGGAGAGTTAGGAAAAGAGTTTACGATAGAAGCCTTGAGACTTGGTATTGAGGTAATAGCTGTTGACAGCTATGAAAATGCCCCTGCCCAGCAGGTTGCCCAGCGTTCTTACGTGATAGATATGAAAAATGGTGAGCAGATTAAAAATATTGTCTACAGAGAAAAGCCTGACTTTATTGTTCCAGAGATTGAGGCCATAGATACGCTGATGCTACTTGAACTTGAAAAAGAAGGCTTTAATGTTGTACCTTCTGCAAAGGCAACAAATTACACGATGAACAGGATAGGAATAAGGAGACTTGCTGCTGAAGAGGTAGGATTGAAGACCTCTGCATACAGATTTGCTTCAGACATAGAAAGTTATAAAAAAGCCATCAAAGAGATAGGACTTCCTGCTGTTGTAAAACCTGTTATGAGCTCCTCCGGTAAGGGACAGAGCATAGTCAGAGAAGAAAGTCAGATTGAAAAAGCGTGGTTCTATGCTCAGGAGAATGCAAGGGGAAAAGGTGGAGAGGTAATTATTGAGGAATTTATTGATTTTGACTTTGAGATAACACTACTTACAGTGAGAACAAAAAATCAGGGAACACTGTTTTGCGAACCTATCGGACACATTCAGGTAGACGGAGATTACCATGAAAGCTGGCAACCTCAACCTATGAGCCCTGTCGCACTTGAAAAGGCAAAGGATATTGCAAAAAAGATAACAGATGCTTTGGGGGGATACGGTATTTTTGGGTGTGAGCTGTTTGTAAAAGGAGATGAAGTTTATTTTAATGAAATATCTCCAAGACCTCACGATACAGGAATGGTCACTATGATTTCACAGAATATGTCAGAGTTTGAGATACATCTCAGGGCTATATTGGGACTTCCTATAGATATAAAGATGATTGCTCCTGCAGGAGCATCTTACTGTTTCCACGCATCTGACTGGGGAGTGGCGCCTTCATACGAAGGCTTAGAAAAAGCCCTCTCTATCCCTGACACAAAAATAAGAATATTTGGTAAACCTACAACAAGACCTAAAAGAAGAATGGGAGTAGCCCTTGCCACTGGTCAGACGATTGAAGAAGCAAGGGAAAAAGCTAAAAAGGCTGCCCAGTTTATAAAGGTGATAGAATGAAAAAAGGATTATTCCTTGTTGCTATCTTAATAATTGCTGGCTTTCTGCTATTCTGGGTTTATAGATTATTCTTATCTCCAGAAAGAATTAATATCATTGGTAGAACCATAGAAACAACAATCGGCTTTGACAACGGTGTAGTGGAGTTTTACAGCGGTGGTGTTCTGGTAAAAAGATTTCTAAAGGTGGAAAAACTTACAACAGCCAAAGGCACTTATGAAAAGCAGACAAGACCTTACAGATTTGGTTATGGTTACATAGATAAGAACTTAGATGGAGTTTTAAACAAAGATGAAAAAAAGTTAGGGAAGGTTTATTTTGAGATACCTTCCCCAAGGGATTACATATATTACGATGCAAAGGTCATTCCAGAAGAGTAATTATTTCATGTATTTCCTGAACAGAGCATTTCTCTCATCAAGACATCTGTTTATCTCATCAAGGACTTTTTGTTTACACTCGTCCTCATCAAAGCAAAAACCATTATCCTGATACTCTTTTAGCATATCCCACATCACCTGTCCTTCACACTGTTTCCACACCTTCCTGTAATCTTTACCTTCAGCAGTTTTTAGACATTTTTCCATTCGGGAGACATAATTTCTGCATTCTTTCTTAACCTTCAGGGTTTCCTGCTTTTTTGTTTCTGTTGTTTTAACCGAGTTTTGAGAAGAAACTGCACAGCCAACTCCCCATAAAAAAGCAACACCCAAAAATAAAAGCAGTAATTTTCTCATATCACACCCCAGTTAGTTTTTACTTACCAAACTAAAAGCATTCACAATAAAAAACATTAATCTAAATCAATTTTAATGTTTAAAATGTCTCATCCCTGTGAATATCATGGCTATGCCGTGCTCGTTCGCCGCCTGAATTACTTCAGGGTCTCTTATAGACCCTCCCGGCTGTATAACAGCCTTTATTCCGTGTTTTGCTGCTTCGTCAATGCTGTCTCTGAACGGAAAAAAGGCTTCCGAAGCAAGAACAGCTCCTTCGAGGGAAAGACCAAACTCTTTTGCCTTTTTTACTGCTGTTTCAAGACTGTCAACTCTTGAGGTCTGGCCGGGACCAATGCCAACAGTAGCTTTATTCTTTGCTATTACTACAGAGTTTGACTTGACGTGCTTTACTACCTTCCACGCAAACAAAAGGTCTTCCACTTCTTCAGGTGTTGGCTCCCTTTCTGTAACGACCTTCCATTCTTCATAAAGCCTCAGGTCTCTATCCTGAATAAGCATTCCCCCTGATATTCTTCTAAAATCTGAACCTTCAGGAAGTGTATTGAAATTTTTCACCTTTACAAGTCTGAGATTTTTCTTTTTCCCTGTCAGATATTCAAATGCATCTTCCTCAAAATCTGGAGCTACTATAACCTCAAGGAAAATCTCAGTGAGAAGTCTGGCCGTTTCAATGTTTACAGCTTTATTAAATGCAACAATTCCGCCAAAAGCAGATTTTGGGTCTCTTGAAAGGGCTTCCTTATAAGCCTCAGGCTGGCTTTCCCTGACTGCTACACCACAGGGATTGTTATGCTTTACAATCACACAGGCAGGAGCATCAAACTCCTTTACAAGATTAACAGCTGCTTCAACATCTAAATAGTTGTTATAGGACATCTCCTTGCCGTGTAAAACCTCACTTTCTGCCACAGAAAAGCCGTCACTTTCAACAGGAGAAACATACAAAGATGCTTCCTGATGGGGATTTTCTCCGTATCTGAGCTTTGATTTTTTCCTTAAGGGAACAGAAAGCTCGTCAGGAAATTTCTCATTTATGCCAAACTTTTCATTTAAAACAGCAGATATGATACTGTCGTAAAGGGCAGTATGTCTGAAGGCTTTCAGGGCAAGCTTTCTTCTCGTCTGGAGGTCTGTCTCTCCTTTTTCCTTTAGCATTGATACAACATAACTGTAATCTTCAGGGTCTACAATAACAGTAACAAACTTATGATTTTTGGCAGAAGCCCTGACCATTGCAGGACCTCCAATATCAATGTTCTCAATTATCTCATCTAAGTCTGCTCCTTTTCTGACTGTTTCCTCAAAGGGATAAAGATTTATAGCAACAATATCTATAGGAACTATTCCAAGCTCTTCTAACTGCTTTATATATTCAGGATTATCCCTGACAGCCAAAAGCCCTCCGTGGATTTTTGGATGGAGTGTTTTTACCCTTCCACCCATAATCTCAGGAAATCCTGTAACTTCTGAAACTTCAATAACAGAGATACCATTTTCCCTTAAAACTTTAGCTGTTCCTGAAGATGAAACTATTTCATAACCTAAATCCTGAAGCTCTTTAGCAAACTCAACAACACCTGTTTTGTCAGAAACTGAAATGAGAGCTCTTTTTTTCATTTTTCCTCCTTCTGATTATTTTTTAAAGAAAAAGTAGTAAATCAAAAATGCAGAAAATAGCCCCATAGAAACGATACCAACTTCTGCAACAAGTAAAAATGAGTTATCTAACTTTAGCAGAAATTTATCAAACAAAAATGCTAAAAAAGGAAGGAACATAAGTCCAGTTAATATGAGAATAACAATAAATGGATTTTTCCTTTTTTTTTCCATTCTCTCCATCCAACCTCTCTTTATTGTAAAATAATGTTGTCAAAATATTGCAGGAGGTATCAATGAAACATTATAACATTGCAATACTGGGAGCAACAGGGGCAGTTGGACAGACTATGCTCAGAGTGTTAGAAGAGAGAAACTTTCCTGTTAATGAAATCAGATTGCTTGCATCTGAGAAATCAGCAGGAAAAGAGCTTGAGTATATGGGATTAAAATACAAGGTTCAGGCTGTTTCTCCTGAAGCATTTGAAGGAATAGATATTGCCCTTTTTTCAGCTGGAGGTTCAAGGAGTAAGCAGTGGGCACCTATTGCAGTAGAAAAAGGAGCAGTAGTCATAGACAACAGCTCTGCATTTAGAATGGATGATGACGTTCCATTAGTTGTTCCTGAGGTAAATCCAGAAGATGTAAAGTGGCACAAAGGGATAATAGCAAATCCCAACTGCTCAACAATACAGATGGTCGTTGCTCTGTATCCTATACACAGGGAAAAAAAGATAAAAAGAGTAATAGTTTCCACATATCAGGCTGTATCCGGAGCAGGGGCTACAGCAATAAAAGACCTTGAGGAAGAGACAAGAGCTTACTTTGAAGGAAAATACTACTATCCAGAAGCCCTACCTAATCACATAGCCTTTAATGTTATTCCCCACATTGACGTATTTTTAGATAACGATTACACAAAAGAAGAGATGAAAATGTTTAACGAAACAAGAAAGATTATGCATGCTCCAGACATCAGAGTATCAGCTACATGTGCAAGAGTTCCTGTATTTTACGGACACAGCGAAGCTGTGACTATAGAAACAGAGCAGCCTATCACCCCTGATGAAGCAAGGGAGATACTAAAAAATGCTCCTGGTGTTATAGTAGAAGACGACCCTTCAAACAATGTATATCCGATGCCTATTGAAGTAGCCGGCAGGGATGAAGTTTTTGTAGGAAGAATCAGAAAAGACCTTGCCTTTGAAAACGGTCTGTCTATGTGGGTTGTTGCAGATAACCTAAGGAAAGGAGCTGCAACAAATGCTGTCCAGATAGCAGAGCTTCTTATTGAATACAGACTTGTATAAAAGTATAAAAAATATATTATAATAATCATACATAATCCCAGCGTAGGGGGAAAGGGAGTTTTCTTATGAAAATGAAAACAGGTTATATCTTTATAGTTTTAAGCATTCTAATAATTTTCCCTGATGTTTCCTTCTCTTCAGAAAAACCCCACACAATACATGAGCTTAAAGAAAGATTAAAAAAGAAAGAGAAAAAACCAGCTATTAATCAAGCAGTTGCTGAAGGAAACTTAAAAAAAATAAAACAGCTGCTGAAAGAAGGTGCAAACATAAACAGTAAAGATGCTATTGGATGGACGCCTCTTCACGAAGCAGCAAATTTAGGAAATGTTGAGATTGTTGAATTTCTGATAAAAAATGGGGCAGATGTTAATGCAAAAGATTATCAATGGGAAACACCTTTGCACATAGCAGCCGCAGCAGGAAACCTCCAGACAATAAAAGTTCTCCTTAAATATGGGGCAGACATAAACGCAAAAACTCAAAAAGGTTCCACTCCACTACACTACGCAGCAAGGAACGGACATCCGGAAGTTGTCAGGTATCTAATTAAACACGGAGCAGAAATAAATGCCCAAGATGAAGACGGGGACACCCCCCTCCATGAAGCAGTATTTTGGGGAAGAAAAGATGTGGCTAAAGTTCTTATAGAAATGGGTGCAGACCCAAACATAAAAGATAAATATGGATTCAAGCCTGAAGATTATACTCAGGATCCTGAATTTTTAAAAATACTCAGACAGGGAGGGAGATGATTTTACGTTATGTTTTTGCAGTTTTCATTATATTACCATTAGTTTCCTTTTTACCAACTATTCCTGAAACAACAGTAAACACGAGAGGTGTATGTGAAACAAGGGAAAAGCTAAACAGAAAACTATTTGAAGCCATTCAATCAGGAAATGAAGAAAAGGTTATACAGCTAATAGAAAAAGGAGCTGACGTTAATGCAAGAGACAAGAACAACTACACACCTCTTTTAAGGGCTGTATCTACAGGAAATATCAAAATAGTAAAAATACTCGTTGAGTATGGTGCAGACATTAATACAAAAGAGAAATTTTTTGGTTATACGCCTATACATATAGCAGCAATGAAAGGTTATACCGACATTCTCATTTTTCTAATAAAACAAGGAGCAAACATAAATGTTAAAGACAAATACGGAGACACACCATTACATCTTGCAGCCCTTGAAGGACATGAAGACATTGTAAAAATACTTATAGAGCACGGTGCAGACGTTAATTCACTGAATGCCCGCAGATGGACTCCCCTTCACAAAGCTGCTTTGACAGGTAAGATAAACGTGGCAAAAATACTTATAGAACATGGGGCAGATGTTAATGCATGTGGAAGATCTAAAGAAACTCCACTGCACCTTGCTGTTTTAAGAAAACAAAAAAAAATGATACTATTTTTGATAAAACACGGGGCTAATATAAATGCAAAAGACATAAGGAGAAGAACACCACTTGATTATGCTAAAACAGAAGAGATAAAAATACTGTTAAAAAAGTTAGGAGGAAAAAAGGGAAGTGAAATCTTTTGACAGAAAGGAGGATACAATGGGAAGAAAGCTTTTACCAATAATTGCCATCATCAGTGTCTTTATACTAATAAATGACTCTTTTGGGAAGACAAAACCTGAACTCAATAAAGAATTAACAGAAGCCATAACTCAAGAAGACGTTCAAAAGATTAGATCTTTAATAAAACAAGGAGCAGGTGTTAATATAAAGAACATATTGGGAAATTCTCCTCTACACATAGCAGCTATTAAAGGAGAAATTCAACTGGTAAAAGAACTTGTCAAAGCAGGAGCAGACGTTAACGCAAAAAATTTAGAGGGGTGGACACCTCTCCACGAAGCTGCATTTCTTGGCTTTGAAGAAATAGTTAAGTATCTTGTTGAACATGGAGCTGAAGTTAATGCTAAAAATGGGAGTGGAGACACACCGCTACATCTTGCTGCTATGGGTGGACATCCTAACGTAGTAGAAATTTTGTTAGAGGCAGGAGCAAACATTGATGCTCAAAACAGTGATGGATTAACTCCTTTACATTTTGCTGCGATGAGGGGAGAGTATGAAGTTGCGAAAATCCTTCTCAGCCAGGGAGCTAATCCAAACATAAAGGACAAAGACGGGGAAATTCCTCTGCACAAGGCAGTTACCCAGAGAAAGTTTGAACTGGTAAAACTCTTGATAGAAAAAGGTTCTTACATTAATGCGAGAAATAACAGAGGAAAAACACCTCTACTCATAGCACTATCAGGGGTTGATACAAAAGTAGTGAGATATTTAATACAGAAAGGAGCAGACGTAAATGCATCAGATAATGATGGATGGACACCATTACACGAAGCAACATTCAGAGGAAATGTAAATATTGTGAAACTCCTGATTGATAAAAATGCAAACGTAAATGCAAGGGATAACAGATACGGAGATTATATTCTTCACATTTCCGCAAGAAATGGAGATGCAGAAATAGCAAAACTTCTTATCAGATATGGTGCAAAAGTAAACGTGAAAGACAATTACGGAGACACCCCCCTACACATTGCAGCTCTGGAAGGACATCTAAAAGTAGCTCAGGTTTTAATAGAAAACGGTGCAGATGTTAATGCAAAAAACAACAAAGGATGGACACCCCTTTTTAAAGCTGCAATGGCTGGAAAGGTAGATGTGGCAAAATTACTGATAAAAAATGGGGCAGAAATTAATGTAAAAGGAAAATATAAGGAAACACCTCTTCATCTTGCTGTGTTAAGGAAACAAACGGCAATGGTAAAGTTTTTGGTTGAAAATGGAGCTGACGTAAATGCAAAGGATTTAAGAGGAAGAACACCCCTTGATTATGCAAAGGTAGAAGAAATTAAAAAAATTCTACTTAAAGCAAAAGCAAAACATATATAAGAGGGGAATTACCCCTCTTTTTTATCCTCTGGGTTTAAGGCAAAATCTTCAGGTTTTATGTTTTCAAGCATCTTTCTAAATTCTTCTAACTCCTTATCAACAGGCTTTTCTGCTTCTTCTTCTTTCTTTTCAGATGATTTTTCCCTGCTTTCTAAGATTTCTTTCATGCTTACCTTCTGCACTACATTTTCTTCAACATATATAGGAGCACCAAATCTAAGAGCTATATTTATAGCATCACTTGGTCTTGCATCTATCTTTATCTCATCTCCATCTTTCTCTACAACAATTTCTGCAATGTAAGCATTATCTTTCTTATCAACAACTGCAACATATTTGACCACTCCTCCAAGAACTTCAATAATATTTTTCATCAGGTCATAAGTTAGAGGCCTTGGCGTTTCCACTCCACTTTGATTAAGTATTATTCCTTCTGCTTCTGCAACTCCTATCCATATAGGAAATATCTCATCTTCATTCTCTATGTTTGCAAGCATAACTATTGGTGAACCTGTTAAAGAATCCAGTCCTATATTTTTAACTTTTACTTCTATCATCGTTCTCCTCCTTAAAATTTTATAATTATAATGTTAAATTTTCTAAATGATATATTATAAATTATCAAAAAAATTTCAAGAGGTTAATGGTTGCTAAATAAACAAATTTCTATATAATTGTTTAATGAGTTCTTTTTTTTGGAGGAAGTTATGAAGTATTTTAGTCTTTCTGAAGCAAACAGCATACTGCCTCAGATAAAACTATTAGTAGATGAAATAAAAGAAAAGAGAGAAAAATTATACAGGGTTATAGACTCCTATGAAGATGAGATTGAAAATCAAAATGACGAATTGGAAGTAATGTATTTAAAAACAGAAATAAACGAGATAAATCACGAAATTAATGAGCTTATTGACATCATAGAAAGTTTTGGAGCATATGTCAAAGGGGTTGACCCATTTTTAGTAGACTTTCCATCCCTTCACAACGGAGAAGAGATTTTTCTCTGCTGGAGAGAGGGAGAAACTCACATTGAATACTGGCACAGAGTATCAGAAGGATTTGCAGGGAGAAAACATGTATCCCTGCTAAAAGAAAAGTCTGGAGAAAAAAACAGAACAGGTATTTAACCGACTACCTTATAGCTGCGCTGAGTAATAAACTCTTTTATACGCTCACTCATCTGAACGGGCATCAGTCCAAGCTCTTCTTCCAACTGCTGGATTTTACCGTGCTGGATAAACCTGTCTGGTATTCCAAACCTTAAAAGTTCATTGGAAAATCTGTTGTCCATTATGTATTCAGCAACAGCAGAACCAAAGCCTCCATTTAATGCTCCATCTTCCATTGTAACGACATAATGGTGCTCTTTTAGAAGCTGATTAAGTAGCTTATTATCAAAAGGTCTAATAAATCTGGCATTTATAATTGTCGGCTTGATACCATATTTTTTAAGCTCTTTTTCAGTTTCTACCGCTTTTTGAACATACTTTCCAACAGCTAATATAACAATCTCTTTACCTTCCTTTATAACTTCCCAGCTTCCTATTGGGATTTTTTCAAATCCTTCACTTTTATCACCTATTGCCGAACCTCTTGGATATCTGATAGCAAAAACTCTATCTGAGTATAAAGCTGTATAAAGTAAGTTTCTAAGCTCCTGCTGGTCTTTCGGAGCAGAAATCACAATGTCTGGGATAGCTCTCAAAAATGATATGTCATAAATACCGTGATGTGTTGGACCGTCTTCACCAACAAGTCCTGCCCTGTCTATTGCTATAACAACAGGAAGTCCCTGAAGAGCAATGTCGTGAATAACCTGGTCGTAACCCCTCTGTAGGAAAGTTGAGTAGTAGGAAAGAACAGGCTTCATACCTTCTGCTGATAGGCCTGCAGCAAATGTTGCAGCATGCTGTTCTGCTATGCCCACATCAAAAAATCTGTCAGGAAATCTATCTGCAAACTCTGTAAGACCAGAGCCTTCTTTCATAGCGGGAGTTATTGCTACTATGCGGCTGTCTTTTTCCGCAAGCTCAACGAGAGCTTGCCCGAAAACTTTGCTCCACGAAGGAGGAGTTCCTACCTTTTTGATAGGTGTCCCTGTTATCTTATCAAAAGGAGATATGCCGTGAAACGGTGTTGGATTTTGCTCAGCTGGTTTATAACCTTTGCCTTTTTGGGTGAGGACATGAACAATAATTGGACCTCTCATTTTTTTGACATTTTCCAGTGTCTTCTCAAGTTCTGATAAGTTATGTCCATCTATTGTTCCAACATAAGTAAATCCAAGCTCTTCAAATATTACTCCCGGAGCAAACAGCCCTTTAACATACTCTTCAAATTTCCTTGCTAACTTTGCCCCTGATTCACCAAACACCTTTTTTATAATCTCTTTCAGTGTCTGTCTTGATTTTTGAAACACCTCATTTGTTATTATTCTGTTAAAGTATGTGTAAAGAGCCCCAACATTTGGTGATATGGACATCTGATTGTCGTTCAGAATAACGATAAATTTATCAGGGTCAAGCCAGCCTGCATGATTAAGTCCTTCAAATGCCTGACCAGCAGTCATAGCACCATCACCAATAACTGCAACAGTCCAGCTGTCTTTTTTCTGTAGGTCTTTTGCCTTTCTCATACCAAGGGCTGCAGATATGGAAGTACTGCTGTGTCCTGCTCCAAAATGGTCATATCTGCTTTCTTTCCTTTTTAAAAACCCGGAAATTCCTTTATACTGACGAAGTGTCCTAAACTGCTCCTTTCTACCTGTCAGTATCTTCCACGAGTATGCCTGATGTCCTATATCCCACACAATTCTATCTGTTTCAGGGTCAAATACTTTAAGCAGTGCAACAGTCAGCTCAACAACACCAAGGGAAGGACCAATATGCCCACCATTTTTTGAGGTTACGTCTATGATGTAATCTCTTATCTCTTCTATAAGAGTGTTAATCTCTTCTTCAGAAAGTTTGTTCAGGTCTTTATAATCATTTATTCTGTTTAAAACTGTGTAGTTTTTCATCTTTACACCACATCTAAGGTTTTAGCATTATAATTTTTTGCTAAAATATATAATAAACCAACAGAGGTAAACTTTCATTGGATAAATCTATTCTGGAAAAGATAAAATTCAACTCAGAAGGACTTGTTCCTGTGATTACGCAGAGTTATTACACTGGAAAAGTTCTTATGCAGGCTTATGCCAACAGGGAAGCAATAGAAAAAACTATAGAAACAGGATTTGCCACTTATTACTCCCGTTCAAGAAAACAGCTCTGGGTAAAGGGGGAAACTTCAGGAAATAAACAGAAGGTTGTCAAGATAAAGATAGATTGCGACGGGGACAGTATCCTGTATCTTGTAAAAGATTACGGCGTTGCCTGCCATACAGGAGAAGAAAGCTGTTTTTACAGAAACATTGAGATGAAAAAAGAAGAAAAACCTGACCCATACGAAATTTTCCATGCTCTGTATCAAAAACTAACCCAAAGAAAAATAGAAAGACCGGAAGGCTCTTACGTTGCCTCCCTGTTCGAAAAAGGCTCTGACAAAATTATCCAGAAGGTAGGAGAAGAAGCTATAGAAACAGTAATAGCCCTAAAAAATAAAAGCAGAGAAGAAATCATATACGAAGCCTCAGACCTGATATTCCATCTGATTGTTGCCCTTGTTGATGCAGGAGTAAAAATTGAAGAGTTGCAGGAAGAGCTTTTGGGAAGATACAAATGATAAAAATAGGATTTATCTGTACTGGAAATTCAGCAAGAAGCCAGATTGCAGAAGGCTTTGGAAAATACTACGTAGAAAAATTTGGCAAAGATATAGAAGTTTACTCTGCAGGTTCAAATCCATCTAAATACGTTCATCCCTTAGCTATCAAAGTGATGAAAGAAAAAGGAATTGACATATCACATCACAAATCAAAATCTTTAGAGGAAATACCTTTGAATGAGCTTGATTACGTCATAACCCTCTGCGGAGATGCCGCTGAAAACTGCCCAGTGGTTCCACATGCAAATACACAGCACTGGGGACTGCCAGACCCTGCAAAAGCAAAAGGCACTGAAGAAGAAAAAATTAAAGTATTCAGAGATATAAGAGACATTATTGAAGAAAAAGTAAAAAACCTGATAAAGAACATTTAACACTCACAGGTTCAGTTATATTATTGTTAAAAAAAGGAGGGTTGAAAATGCCACTAAACGAAGGAGATAAAGCACCAGAGTTTTGTTTGGAAGGCCTGACACCAGAAGGAGAAGAAAAAAATATATGTCTAAAAGACCTGCTCTCTGAAGGAAAATACCTGATACTGTATTTTTACCCAAAAGACAACACTCCCGGATGCACAACAGAAGCCTGTGATTTCAGGGATAATCTAAATGTTCTATCAGCAAAGGCAGTTGTTGCAGGAGTAAGCCCAGACAGTATAAACAGCCACAGAAAATTTAAAGAAAAGTATAATCTAAACTTCTATCTTCTTTCAGACCCAGATAAAAAGGTTTTAGAAGCATATGACGCATATGGCGAAAAAAAGATGTATGGTAAAGTAACAAAAGGAGTTATCAGGTCAACATACATCATAGCTCCAGATGGAACTATTGTAAAAAAATGGAAGAATGTAAAAGCAAAAGGACACGTGGCCAAAGTTGTTGAAGAGTTAGAGAAACTGACACAAAGTTAACTCAGATTCAGTCTAAACTTTGAATTTTTCCTTCAGTAGATTAGAATTATCAGGGGTTTGTCAACCCCTGAAATCTGGTAATTTTTGAGACTCAGTTTCACAGGTTAAAATAGCAAAAATTGGGATTTTAACCTTATGTATCAGCGATTTGTCAATCTCCAGAGTTTTCTGCAGGATTGGAGGTTGACAGAAAATTAACTTCATTTGACAGCTATATGGTTTTTTTGTATATTTAAACTCAGCAAGTAATAACAACGGTTTCTTGACAGCAGAATAGGAAGCGGTTTTAAGGGGTTTTAGCGTACCTATGAGGAATTGAAACACGTATGGACCTTTCCACCTCTGTGCAACGTTTGCGTCTGGGTTTTAGCGTACCTATGAGGAATTGAAACTAGATTGAACTGCTTTTTTAATCTCCTCTGGTATTTTGTGGTTTTAGCGTACCTATGAGGAATTGAAACATGTCCCTCCAGAGGAATGTTAAAGGTATTTACTAGTTTTAGCGTACCTATGAGGAATTGAAACACGACATCTACATGGAAGAGCACAAATTTTTGATAGTTTTTAGCGTGCCTATGAGGAATTGAAACGAGAAATAGCCCTAAAAGGGCTAAGATTTTATTTATTTCTGAGCATTTGTATCATTTTATACAAAGCTTCTGTTGAAATTACACCATGTACAGCTATTCCTTCAGGAAAAATAATTACAGGAGTTCCTTGTAAATTTACAGATTTAGAAAACCTCTTATGCTCTTCTAAAATTTTAGCTCCTTTTTCATTTTCTTGACTTAACTTTTCCAACTCTGAACTGTTTTTATTACTCACCGCCTCAAAACTTTTCTCTAAAAGCCTTTTTCTTTTTTCCATATCAGATTGGGTGACTATATTTTCGGCAATTCCTTTTGCGTATTTATGGAAAGGTAGTGGGAACAATATAACTTCAAACTTAACATTTTTGTCTTTATTTATAATCTCTTTAATACTTTTGTGAAGTTTAAGACAAAAAGAACATTCCGGGTCAGATATTATGTAGACAGTATATTTTGCATCTGGATTCCCATATATTATTGTTCCTTCTTTAGGAACATTCTTTAATTCAACTAATTTAAGTTGAGATATATTTATACCTAAAACTTTTTTTAGCTCTTGGAGATTTTTTCCCTTTAATAACTTTTTTAATTTTTCCATTTTTTCATTTTCAGCTTTTATCCGGTAATTGACTATAGTCTCTCTAGTTAAATCCTTTTTTGAGTTTAAATCTAACATACTACCTGTAATTACATACTGGAATTTACAATCCATATAAACTACTGCATATCTCTCTCCAGACTTAATAATAACTTTGTATAAAGTACTTATTGGAGATTTTTCAACCTCTACAACATCAAAATTAGTACCAAACACTGATAAATACATTTTTATTTTTGATTTATCTATTTTTTCAGCAGGTAAACAGACAGATTTTTCAGATGTATCTGCTTCTGCTTTACCTTTAGGATTTCCATTAGAAGAATTCATAACAGATAAAAATAAAGATAATACTAATACGGTAGTTAAAACCTTTTTTAACCTCATAAAAAACTCCTCTTAAGTTAAGTTTTAATTAGTTATTTTACCTAATACTTGGCTTACGCACAAAGATGTTAGGTATATAAAAAAAGTAAAAATTAGCCCTATTTTTTGCCAGTTATAACCCCTTTTGAATTATTATATAAAAATATCAATTATATCTCTTTTCACTTTCCTCAAAGCACCTTAAATTAATTACAAATTACAAAAATAGGAAAGTTTAATGTTTTTCCTGAGCAAGAATGGTTATTTTAAAGTCAAAAAAGAAGAAGTTTCAGAGGATTTGTCAAACATCTTCTACAGAACCGAATATACTGCAGACGCAGATTACTACTACATAAAAGCAAATGACCTTACTTTAGAAAAATTAGAAAAAAATTTTGATAAACATATCATAGACCACAGCTGTTATCTTTACAGATTAAAAGAAAAACTAAAAAACTCTAATCTATCTATCAATACCCAGAAAACTTACTTTTCCATTAATTTGAATTTTATAAAAACGGTCAATAAGACACCAGACAGCATTACAGAAAATGACATAACACGTTATTTATCAATACTAAAAAGGAGGAAAAAAAGTTCCAACACACTAACAGTAAATTACAGTGCCTTAAGATTTTTTTATGAAATTGTTTTGAACAAAATAAGCTTTCAAAGTATAAAAAGACCAGTAGCAACCACATCTCCTTCAGGAACGCTTTCACGCTTAGAAATGTATAAACTGCTAAACTCTATTAAAAATCCAAAACATAAACTCTTATTAGAAATCACATACGGTTGCGGTCTAAAATTAAACGAAGTTATCAAACTACGGCTTACAGACATAAATCTCCAAGACAGCAGTATAAAAGTAAGAGGTCACTCTCCAAGAACAATCAAAATCAGCCCAATTCTAAAAAAGAAAATAAAAGAATTTCTAAACCATACCAACAATACAAAATTTCTGTTTTTCTCCGTAAAGAAAAATGGTAAACATATCTCAGAAAGAACAGCAGAAAAAATTTTTAAAAATGCTCTAAAGAAAGCAAACATAAACAGAAAACTTTCCTTTAAATCTTTAAGAGACAGTTTTACAGTTCATATGTTAGAAAAAAATGTTAAAAAAGAAGAACTGGCAAAAGTATTGGGAATAAATATAACCCAGTTTAACTCAAAGTATCATATATTCCTTGAAAATGAAGTTCATTTACCAGACCTTCTTTCCTTTGAAGATATTTAAATTTCGTTTAATACAAAAACAGAAAATATTGCTGCTAAATCCCTGCCTCTCAACTTAGAAAAAAAAGGAGGTTCAGGGATGCGACATCTAATTACTCTTTTAATCTTCATGTTTTACTTGGGAGTATCTTTTGCAGATGAAGACCCTATTATGAAAAAAAGATTAATCTCAAACCTTGAGATTGTGTTGGGAGACGCTTCTAAGGATACACTGTCAATATATGATCTCAGAGGAAGAAGGTTAATCGCTGGTATATCTGTTAAGATAGCTCCAAAATACAACCGTAAAGACGAAGTAGGCGCTGGTAATGTATTGGGAAACTATAGAGATGAAATTGTGGTCGGTTTCGGTAAAGAGAGAAAAGAGAAAAAATCCTTTAGAGGAAAGATAGTTATTTACTCACCAAGAGACTTTCATATCATAAGAAGTTTTAACATTGGATTTAGTGGATACGACGACCTTACTGTTGGAAATGTTATCCCGGACAAAAATGGTTATGACGAAATCATAATTGGCAGTGCTTATAGAGACACTCTAGAAGTTTATAACTCTGCAGGAAGGAAACTTGCCAGTGCTAACGTTGAATACCAGAGGTACGACAGGATAGCTTCTGGTGATGTGGATGGTGACGGAATCAACGAGATTTTGTTAGGTGATGCTTCCAGAGACAGCATAAGGATTTTTAAGTTTTCTAATGGTGCATTGGTAGAAGTATCTTCATTCCTAACAGAGAAACCTTTCAGCCGTGAAGATGACGTGGGAGCTGGTGATGTAGATGGTGACGGTATTGATGAAATTATTTTCTTTGAGAATCCCAATACTATTAGAATTTACGACTTTCAGGGAGGAGAAAAATATTTATCAAAAACAGTTAAATACGGCAAGTACTCCCATGTTTCTGTTGGAGACCTCAACTCAGATGGAAAAGCAGAAATTGTTATAGCTAATGCAAAAGATGACCTTATTCATGTGTATGATATGAATGGAACAGAGCTTGGAAGAATAAACGCTGGAATTGAAAGGTACGACAGAATAGCCCTTGTAGATTACTATGGGGATTCATTGGTAGTAGGGAAACCAAGGGGGCCAATACCTGTAACAATTAAAAATCAGGTCATAGCAGTGTTAAGCGAACCTCCAAAAGAAAAAAGCCTTTTTGGAAATCCAGAAAAATCAGGAGGTATATTTTACAGCTCTTACAAAAATCAGCAACAGCAGACAACACAGCAAACAGTGACTGCAATATCAAGCTTTACATTTTCTGCAGGTCTGCAAGCCCAGGTAGGAAGCTTGAGCATAGGAGGGGCAAAAATGTCCCTGAAATACCAACTTAGCAGATATTCTGAAAGAACCAGAGGTACAACTTTGCAAACCACCATAGGTCAAAATATGATAGCAGATAACTATGAAGATAGACTATTTGCCATAACATCTACTTATCATCTGTATGAATATCCAATTATCAGTCCCAGAAACTTAGCTGTAAAAAATGGAAAACAGCAGTATGTACTTGTTTCTGTTCCCGTCTCTCTCCAGACAAACACTATAGGTATTTACAAATCAAACACACATATTAACGGATATGTTGCCACATATCCAGAAACAAAAAGAAAACTGTACCATTACTCACGGGACAATCAGATTGCAGAATGGGTGGTGGACATAACATGTACAGGAACAGAAGGATACTTCGCCCAAAAAAACGGAACAGTTAACATCTCGAAAACAAAAACAACCCATGAAATCAGTATCGGATTTACAGCAGGTGGAGGTCTGCCAGGAATAGCAAAAGTAAAGGAAAGTTTCAAAGGGAACTATTCAAACACCAAAATCAGCACTTACAAAGTGGCATTTGAAGAAACGACAAATATAAGTTTCAAATACGAAGGACAATTCCCTGGCTGTGGAGACCCTAATAAACATTACAAAATAGGAGCAGTTTTGTATTACGACAGCGTAGACGGACATCTGATATTAGATTACTATGTTCCACAAAAGGGCAGTTACTACAAAAAACCATCAGTAAAGATACCTGCTAAACCTCTCTTGCTTGATAAAAATGGAAGACTGTTACTTCAAAAGATACAGATCAGAAAAATCAAAATCAGACCAGAACTGCTCAAACGCCATTTCTAAAATCTGGGGGGATTAATTCCCCCTACTTCCATTTTCCTGACTTTGTAGGTTTTTTCAAAGACTGCCTGAGCCTATCTAAAAACTCTTTGCGAGATATTTCCACAGCTCCAAATCTTGCCATGTGAGGTGTTGACTGCTGACAGTCTATCAGGTCAAAATTCCACTGTTTTAGTTTTTCAACCAGATACACAAAGGCAACCTTTGAAGCATCAGAAACAGTATGAAACATAGATTCCCCAAAAAACACACCTCCAAGAGAAACCCCGTAAAGCCCTCCAACAAGCTCTCCCTCTTTATACACTTCAACACTGTGGGCAAAACCAAGTCTGTGAAGCTCTGTATATGCTTTTATCATCTCAGGTGTTATCCATGTGCCTGCCTGTCCCTTCCTTTTCACTGAAGCACACATATTTATTACCCTTTCAAAATCTGTATCAAACTTTATCTCAAATATTTTTTTCTTCAAAATCTTTTTCAGACTTCTTGACACTCTTAGATTCTGTGGAAACAGAACCATCCTCGGGTCAGGAGACCACCACAAAACAGGCTCTCCTTCTGAATACCACGGAAATATACCTAAAGAATACGCAAAAATCAGTCTTTCTGGAGACAGGTCTCCTCCAACTGCAAGAGGATAATCTCCCGGAGCATTTTCAGGGTCAGGAAACCATATTTCGCTGTCTAACAGTATCACTGATAATATCCCTATAAGAACTGATTAACTGCACTATTCCTCCCTGCCATAACCAATTCTTTTCCGTCTAAAAATTGTACTATATTAGCTTCCCTGATATATTCTTCCTTTTCGTTTAACTTTGAGATGTAAAAGCCTTTAGGTTTTCCTATCTTATTTTCCGCTTTACATATAAAAATTACAACAAGCTTTACAAAGCTTTCAAAGGATCCTACCCGATAAATTAGTTTAACTATATATAGTAGTTTAATGCAGTCTTATATCCTTATGCCTTATATATTTAGCAACTGTTAAAGGCTTAGCTCATTTCCAAACAAAAATAACTTATGGTTGAAATTTGAATTTTATTTTTACTTTACAATAAAATTTAATTTTTGAATAAGGGGTCTAAATCCCCCATATAAATACAAACTATCTGAGGCTAAGAGCTTTTGAAGCTAAGATTCTTTGAAGTTTTCCAGCGTAAAACTGATTTGTAGGGTGTAAAAGACATATAGGACAAACAGTATCAGGAGAACAAATGCATTCATCTGCTATCTTTTTGGCTTCTTCTAAAACTTTCTCAAAATTTTCGTAAATTTCTTCTATAAAGCCAGCTCCAGCAGGAACACTGTCGTATAAAATTAAGTTAAAATCTTCCCTATTTCCATTTAGTCTTATCATCCCATTTATGTCTTCTCTTTTTATATCAAGAGCAGAAGATGCTCCTTCAAGAATTGCATATAACAACGATAGATAAACTGAAAACGGATCTCCTTTAGCTTTATCTATTAACTCTAGCTTTATTCTTAAAGGAGGATGGATAAATAAAATATCTGTATAAAATCTATATCCTAGATTAACAAATTTATTCTCTAAATTTTCTTTTCTTATGTGGTTTTGGCTATACATGCCAAAAGAAATTCCTCTCTTAAGGTCTACTCTTCGACTATCTGATGTGTTTAATGTAACAATAGTTCCTCTATTATATGCTGATAATACAAATCCTTTCTTTTCTTTAGGTTCTTTAAATCTGTCTCCTTTTGATGAAAAGAACGACTGCCTGCGACTTAAATTAATAGGTTTAAAATCTCTATCCATATCTCCTACAGGGATAAAAAGTTTTTGACCTTTTGAAAGTCTTTCAACTTCGCTATAGGTCCTAGAATTTAATATACTTTTAACATCTTGTTTGCTTTTAACATTCAATAAGCTGAAAAGATTTCTTGTTTCAAATCCTCTTGGAACTAAATATCTATCTTTTATGAAATTTTGGGTTTTTTTACAAACTGGACACTCTTCATATTCTAAAGGAGATCTTGAATCTGAAAAATAAAGACAGTTCCTACAGTAAAAATAATGATACAGTTCTGAACTTTCTTCTATAGGACCTAATCCCTTTAGTATTTTAACATTTGTAGCCATCACCATCTTACCAGCTACTATGACTCTTTCTCCCGGTGCATATTCTCCAATAGCGAGATCCAGTCCTCTATCAAGCTGAACTACTGAAGAAAAGCTCCTTTCTTTCCCTCCATGAAGTTTAATTTTTGCACCTTTAACTTCCAAAGATGCTATGTCAACAGGAAATCCGTATTTAGGTATAAATACTTTTCTGCTGAAAAAGGTTATTATATCTTGGCTGTAAATTTCATTTAGATTTTCTTCATAAATTTTAACGAGGTCTTCTAAAAAAGATTTTCTTTTGTTTTCTTCATCAGATAGACCTTTTCTCCTTAATTTTTTCTTTAAATCTGCTAATTCATATTCAAGCCCATCAATAGCATCATTTATCTCTTTAATTTCCTCTTCAAGCTCTTTATGTATTTTCTCCAAAAGTGCTTTACTATTGCCGTCTTCTATACTTGGTATTTTCCCGTCCCACCACTGCCATGTATCTACTCCAAATTCAGAGCTTAAAGTATGATCATTTAAAATTTTCTTTAACTCGTTTTTTATATTTTCTGGATGTGAATCTACATAAGATTTAAACTTATTGAAATGATCAATAAAATCCGAAATTTTGATTCTATCATAATCAGCAAAATTGTTTCTTAAATAATGAGAAAGTACTACCGCATTGAAGTGCCTTAATATAATTCTTTTATTGTTATCCTTTATGATCGGAGGTTTTATTTCTCCTTTTATCATCCTTAATGGATTTTCAAATACCTTTAAATCATGCGGTCTATTTAACGCGTAAGAAACTATTAATGCTGCGGATTTTGAACTCCTTCCTGCTCTTCCTGCTCTTTGAACATAGTTATCAGGTCTTAGAGGAATATTATGCATATACACAACCTGTAGATCTCCCAGGTTGACCCCAAGCTCAAAAGTGGTACTACAGCTTAGAATATTTATCTTCCCTTCCGAAAAATCGTCTTGGACAATTTTCCCGTATTCCGTGGATAATTGAGCTGTATGTTCTTCAACTCTCACTTTCTTTTTTAAAGCATCTTTACAGTTTAAATTTCTAAATAATCTTAATAAGTACACAGCTTTAGGAATTTCCTGATTACTTACTTTTTTTAAGGTACCGCTACATTTATCCTGAGGACATGTACCTTTTAAATTCCAAGGAGTTACTTTCCTGCAGGTATCGCATCTGTAAACTTCATCTACTTTACTTACAAACCATGTATCAAACACTTTTGGTTCATCTAAAAAGTATCCTCTTTCTGGGTCAAAAACGAATAGAGTTCCCAGTCTATTTTCTATAAATGCCGGAAATATCTGCTTTAAAATTTCCTTTAACTCATCATCAGTTAAGCTATTTCCAGATTTATCATTTAAAGTTTTCTTTAAAAGCCTAAAAACATATCCTGTTCTTTCAGGTACCCATATATCAATCCCTAAGTGTTCTCCCGTCCTCCTTGTAGTTGGAGGAGTTCCTTCTTCCCATATACTTCTTGCAAAACCGGTAAAAAGATTATGAAAATTATTTGTAACTTTGTATTTTCTAATGTATCCATAGATATAATAAATAAAATTTTTTAATTCTTCATTGCTGAAATAATTTTTTAAATCTGTCTCTTTCAATTCCTTTAATAATGCCTCTTCTATACTTTTGTCTAACCTGTATTTTACTAAACCTGTACTTTCAAATGCTTCCTCTTTAAAAAACATAAAATCCTTTAATATTTCAAGCTTAAATCTTTTTATTTCCTCTTCTTTGTCAGCTTCTGTAGGTTTTTTACTGAAACCGCTCAGTACACAACTTTTACAATTTTCTGCAAGTGTTTTTAATAAAATATCTTTTTCACTTTCTGCAATTTGATTGTACATAATCTGGTCAGTCCATCTTTCGTTGTAGAACTTCTGAAAAAATGGAGCAAAAAATGCAGCATCTCTTCTGCTGTCAGAAAAAATTATGATTTTTCTTTCTTTAGGAAATTCTGAAACATCTACTAAATCTTTATATACAGATTCTAAAGAAACAGCCTGTGGATACTCATCAGGCGGAGTAAAGAAACTCACCCATCTACCTTTCTTATAATGTTTTCCGGCAATACCACAAGATGGACATTTGTTAGGCTGGTTATATGGACTGTCTTCCGGTATTAATTCATAAGCATAGAAGGGTTTATCTGTACCTTCAGATAAAGGTTTGATAATACCTGTTTTTGGGTCAAAATCAATTTCTCTTCCGTCTCTACCTATTTTAAAGTCTATGTCATTATCTTTCTTAATAGGTATTTTAGAAATGTATATGTAAGACCTTCTTACTTCCATTTCGAGTCTAAATGGATCCTCTAAAAGCTCAGGTTCTATATCAATATATAGATTCCCATCAGATTTTCTCTTTTTGTAACCTGTAATAAACATTTCACCACAGTTTTTACAAGTAGTTAGTTGATAGACCTTTCTATTTTCATGCTCTAATTTTTTTTGGAAAAATACTTCTCCTATTTCTCCACTGTCTTCTATTGTTCCAAAAATACCTTCTAAAGACCTGATAAAAATGTGGAATTTCACATCTAACAGCCTTATTTCATTCCCTTTTCTTTTTTTCTTTGCTTTGTATAAAAGGTCTATAAATGCTAAAAGTTGCTCTTCGTCTAAAAGTGGAGTGTATTTTGTAGAAACTGCAGTTATAAAATCTTCTAAAGGAACTACTTTTTCTGTTTTTAAATATTCTCTTATAAGCCTATATCCTTGATAGTTTTTAAAAAATGCAAAAAGCATTTCTTCTTTTGTTCCTGCTCTGTAAAGTTCACTAATAGATTTCAACCCTAAAAGATAATTTTTAAAATCCATATCGCTTAGTTCATAGTATTTATTCAGTATTTCTATGAAGTCTAAAGAGTTGTACCAAAGAGTAGCAGTAGGATCATCTATTTCTATATCTTCTCTGTAAACAGGTAAAATAACATCTTCTTTTTTAAATTCCTCTCCAAATAATCTTGACGCAAAATCAGCAGATTTTTCTAAATCTTCTTCTGTTCCTCTTCCCATTGTAGCACTTGCACCTATGCAAAGAGGCTTTTCTTTAAAAGCATTAATCTTTAATCTTCTTAATAGATACCCTACTTCTGTACCTTTTGCCCCGTCGTAGATGTGAACCTCGTCAAGTACTATAAATTTCCACCGTCCTCCATGGAATAAAGGAGTATCTTTAGGTCTTAAAAGTAAAAATTCAAGCATAGAATAGTTTGTAATCAGAATATCAGGTATTTCCTCAAGAATTTCCTCTCTTGTTATAAGTTCCTCAGGACACGCCTTTTTTAGGTTACTGTACTCTTTTTTACTCATCCAATCTTTTGTATATGGAGTATCACCTGTATATCTTCCAAAAGTTATTCCTGTGCCAGATAAAGTATCTCTTAGCTCTTGAAGCTGGTCATTGACAAGAGCATTCATAGGATAGAGAAAAATCGCTTTAACTCCTTTTGTATCTATTCCTTTGGCATTTAACTGGTCTTTTAGCTTAAGTATGTAGTCAAATACGGGAATTAAAAAAGCTTTTGTCTTACCCGAAGCTGTTCCTGTAGAGATTAAAGTATTTCTATTATTTTTTACTACATTTAATATTACATCCTCCTGGTGCTGTCTAAGATGTAAATCTGGATATATATCTTTTAGTTTTGGATGTAAAATTCCATCCTCAACTAACTGCTCTACAGTTTTTCCTTTTTCGTACTCTAAGGATAACTGGAGGTATGGACCTTTCACATATCTTGACGGGTCTTTAGCTTTAAATATCTTATCATTTAAATCTTTATACCTTGTTTCCCAAAAGGTCTCTAGATAACCAACATAAACATCCTGCAAATTTTTGTAAACAGTTAAAGGATTTAATACTTTCATTTTTTATCCTCCAAATAAAAATATCTATTTAGTAGTGCCCCGAACTCACGACTATTTAATAGTTTTCTTGCAGTTTCATTATGGCAGTATCTTCCTTTATTCAGAAATTCTTCAAGCTCTTTAAGTAATTTCTTTGGTTCTACATTTTCTTTAATGTTCAATATTTTTTTTAGAAAAAAAAATAAAGTTCTTTCTATTCTTAGATTTATTGGAAGATTTTGTTTTAATTTAAACCTTGGAAGATTGTATTTATAAACCACTCCTATGCAATAGTGCATTGCTACTTCTCTAAATTTTTTAAAGGGACATATATTTTTATCTTTTCCTTCTAAAAATATGCAGTCTATTGGAATCTTTTCGCGAGGAAGATACAAGCAAACTTTTATAGGAAATACCAAATACTTTAAGTACGGAGATAAATCTATATTTATTTGCCCACTCTTTCTTACTTCAAATGTAACTATAAAAAATCCACAATTATTAAATAGTTTTACATAAGTTTTATCTACAATTTCGCTATTTTTTATATTTACTTTCAGTATATTTTCTTCTATTTTTGTTTTTTCTTTATCTATATAGACAATTTCTACTTTAAACCTACCAAAAGACTCTTCTATAATCTCTCCCATTTTGTATATTTTATTTTTATATTTTATATGGAAGTTCCCCAAAAGACGTGGTTTCTCTTTACAAACATAAATGACTTTTTCTTTAGAATAAACTTGAAATTTTTCAGATTCAGACAGCGATTCCTTAGATCTATTAACCGTATAGTTTAATATATATTTACCTTCTTCTGAAAATTCATTTTTTTTCATTAAATCATTACTATCATAAACTTCCTCAGAAGGAGTAATTAAAGTTAAAGTTAAAAACTCCTGTCTATGAAAATCAATTTTTATTTTGTTATAGAAGACAACACCTTCTTTATATAGAGGTTTTAAGTATGGGATTTTTTCTCCTTGTATATTTATATATTTAGATATATTTTCCTTATATACATATAGTCTATAATTTTTTATCTCTTCATTGTTTAATGGATAGTTAAAAACCTCATATATTAGGTAAGGAGGATCTTCATATCTTATAAAGTTGTAGTTGTCGTCTAATGAAGTTCTAACATCATTTTTAAGTACTATATAATAAGGCTGTTTTGTGAGAACTATTTCCTTTTTTTCTTGGTTAAAAAGCGGTTTTATTCTTTTTCCTTCTGCATCAAAAAAAGCCATCTCTTTTCCAGATCTCTTCAAGGAATCGCAAATAGTAATTTTGCTGTTTTCTATACTAAGACATTTTCTTTTTTGTCCTTTTAATTCTTCTTTCTTCCTTTTGAAATTTACGACTATCTTCCCAAACCAATCCGGGAAGCTGTAAACATCTAACTCCTCGTTCCATATTTCAAATATCTCTTTTATAATATCTTTAAATTTTGGAATAAGAGCTTTTTGGTATAAAGCATAATCTATAACGTGCGTTCCTAACGTTTCAAAATTAAAATAGTTTTGTAAGGTTTCTTTATTAAAGGTATCTATGTCTTCTAAATTGCCGTTTAGCTCCTTATAAAGTTTGTAAACGACATTTAAATAATTCTCGGCATAAGGCTTAGGTATAAAAACATGTATCAATATAAGTTCGATATCTCTGTAAGCTTCTTTATTAACTCTGGTAATAGGATAAAAAAGTCCGTAATTTTTTAGAATTTTTTTTAAAGAGTTCATGTATTTATTTGTGTCACTAATTTTTGGTTCCTGACTCCATATTGCATGATTTTGATAATTTAGTCCTCTGTATAAAAGAACTAAGAATCTCTTGTAATCAGAATATATATTTTTTAAATTTTTTAATTCTTCTTCATACTGTTCAATGTCCACCCAAAATTTTGGTAAATCCCAAGCTAGTTTTATTTCTTTTCCTTTGATGCCTTCAGTCATAAAACCCCCCAAATTTCGTTAAATATATCTATAATTGTTTTAATTTTTTTATCTTTTTCTTCTATTAAGACAGCTAAAACTCTATGTTTTTAAATAAAGCGTTTTGAGTTATGTTGTGCGACCCTATTATTGCTTCCTTATCATCAAATATTATGAATTTTGCATGCAAACTGCTTCCTTCTATATCGTAAACTTTAAAATAAAAATTGTTTGGAAAATCTTTTTTTAAAGAGTAAGTTTTCCTTTTTATCCGAGAAAATCCTTCTTTATCTACAACCAACTTAACTTCTAAATTTTTTGAATTTGAAAGTCTACCTTCTAGCTGCTTAAAAAACATCTCATCGTGCACTACATAAGAAACTATTTTTATTGACTTTTGTGCTTCTTTTATCCTTCTATATAATTCTTGGACATATAAAGAAGCCTCTTCAGGAAAATTTGTATCATTACAGCTTAATAGAATTTTCATGCTGTTCCTCCCCCTTAATTAATAATTTTTCGAAGAAATTTTACAATTTCTTAATATTTTATACTTTATCTGAAAACTTAACTTCAGCTCTTTTACCAAATTAGATTTGCTTCTACCAAGAGTTTTGGCAAGCTTTTTTAGTTCTTTGTTTTTAGATATATAATTCAATAAATTTACAGAAACAAAACTCTTTGTAATAATTAACCTTAGTTTCCTATTCAAAAAAATTAAAGATAAAAAAAGAGCAACAAAATAACAGTAAAAAGCCAATGGAAGAAAAAACAATGACGTATAAAATAATTTTCATGATTGTAAATGAGGTATTAAAAATGATTGAACATAAGCACAAAACAAACAAAAATTCTCTGATAGTAAGATTAATTACTCTTTTAGTATTTGCCTCTACTTTTAGAAAAAGAGAAATAAAATCCTTAATAAAAGAATCCAAAGAAAGCTATAGTAATATGTTTCCTTATGTACCACAACTATCTGCAATTGTAAAAAAGTAAAGAAATCAAAAAATTAGTAAAACTTTCAGTTTATTGGTAATAAATCTATTATCAAACAAAGAGTCAACAATAGCCATCCTTGATACTAAACCAATTTCCATTTATGAGCTAATGAGTATAAAAAGGACACAAAAATTAGGAAAATATATAAGGATAACAATGAAAATAAAGAACAATTTGGATATAAACTCAGTGTTAAATAATAGATATATTTAAACAACCAATATCATTCAACATAATGCCTGCTTTAAGATACGATATAAATGCGTTGAAACAGTTACAAAAAGCAAAGACGAATGAAAAAGATAATTGACTTACTGCTTTTAGCAATAACAGTAGACCTATGCTTTTGAACAATGCTTTGAGCTTGCAGTCAGTAACGACAGAATAAATTTTCTCTTGCTTCGCTCAATAGTAGTAATTAGCAAGTAATTCAAATTGGCTAAAAATTTTGTACAGATACGATACAACCCTTGCTCAAAATTTAAACAGCTATTAAGATTAATAAAAACAAAACTTAAGGGCAAATATGTTCAGAATTATAGTCTTGATGTTCATTATATTTATAACAGCCTGCTCACCTAAATATAAGATAGAAAAGATTTACCACCCTCCTTCTGATAAAAACTGTCTGAGGGAATGTGATAGAGAGTTTAACACCTGTCAAAGTAGCTGTCAGAAAAGTTACCAGCAGTGTCTGAAAGACTCAATAAGCAGAGCTAAAAGTATATATGATAGATTGGAAAGGGAATACCAGACAAAACTTGACAGATATTACAGAAATTACGACAGATACCTGAAAGAGTTAGATGCTTACAATAAACAGCTCAGCACATACAGGAAAGACTATCAGTTCTATGCAAAAATCTGCTCCCAGTATAAAGACAGGGAAGCCTGCCAGAGAAAAGACTATCTAAAGAAAAAAATCAAATCTATTGAATACCAGAAGCCCAACCCTCCCCAAAAACCTTCAAAGATAGATTTCGAAACAGTACTGAAAAAAGAAAGACAGGCATGTTCCTGTGATTGTGGATGTAGAGAGCTTTATGATGCCTGCTATCAGGGATGCGGAGGCAGGGTAGAGATTAGAAAGGTATGCATAGAACACTGCGACTAAACTGCAAAATATGTTGCCTCCGGATGATAAACAACGATGGCATCTGTTGACTGTTCAGGAACAATAAGGAAGTTTTCTGTAAGGTGTATTCCAAACTCTTCAGGTTTTAGCAGAGAAAATATTTTTTCGTTGAGCTGAAGGTCTGGACAGGCTGGATAACCGGGAGAGTATCTTGCCCCCTGATATTTTCTGATTTGCCAGTTGACGTCCTCAAGGCTTTCCCCTTCCCCTTTTGCTATACCAAGTTCTATTCTTATCTGTTTGTGAACAATCTCAGCAAGGGCTTCAGCAAGCTCAACACCAAGACCGTGTATAAGGTGATATTCTTTGTATTTACCTTCTTTAAACAGCTGATTTTCATACTCTGAAAGTCTGCTTCCTGCAGAAACTACTGTAAAGGCAACAACATCGTGTCTGTCTGGATGAAAGTAATCCGCTATGCATCTGTAAGGAGGTTTTGATGAGCGGGGAAAGTTCATTACAAGCTCTGCTGTTCCTATTATGTTTTCTAATGGTTCTATGTTCACATCACTTTCTGACTTCCAGCCCTGAGTTTCAGGGAATATAATAAGAGAGCACTCCCTGTTTTCCTCTTCTTCTGACGGAAAGTCTGAACGGCAAGGCCAGTATCCGTATATTATTACCGGCTGGAACAGATTTTCTTTTATGAGAAGATTTTTGAGCCTTTCAAATGTGGGAATTATCTCTTCTTTTTTCAGTTTTTCATACTCTTCACGGCTTTTATTTCCTCTACTGTATCCCCATGCCCTTTTAAACAGTCCTCCTTTGTTTATCCATTCAAATGCAAGCTCCTGTATGTATCTGTACAGCTTTTTATCGTCCATTTCAGGATGTATCCATACCTTTCTTCCCCAAAATGGTGGCGTAGGAACAGGAATATTTCTGTCTGGCATTTTTATCTGTGATATAGGAGGAATGTTTATTTTTTCTTCAACTGCTGTTTCTGTTATTTCTTCTTCATCTTTATGTCCCAGATCTGTGTCTAAAGGAGAGTTCCCGTCCCATTTTTCTATCCTTGTCATTGCTTCTATTCCATCAAAGGCATCTCTGCAGTAAAAAACAGGTCCGTCATAAACAGGTCTGCAAAACTCATCAACAAACTTTTTGTTCAGTGCAGCTCCTCCAAGAAGAACAGGAACTTTTATCCCTCTCTTTTTCATCTCTTCTAAATTGTTCTTCATCTCCAAAGTAGACTTTACAAGAAGTCCGCTCATACCAATAGCATCAGCATTGTGTTCCTCATAGGCTTTTATAAAGTCTTCCAACTCAACCTTTATCCCTATGTTTACCACTTTAAAGCCGTTATTTGTCAGAATAATGTCAACGAGATTTTTCCCAACATCGTGGACGTCTCCCTTTACTGTTCCCAGTATAAGTGTTGCCTGTTTGTCCTTTTTCTTTTTAGGCAAATACTGGTTTAGATAGTCAACAGCAGATTTCATCGCCTCTGCAGATTGGAGGACAAACGGCAGCTGCATCTTTCCTTCACCAAACAGGTCTCCTACCACTTTCATAGCATCAATAAGAATTTCGTTTATTATCTTTTCCGGCGGTATTGTGTGCCGTGCTTCTTCCACTGCTTTTATCAGTTTTTCTTTTTCTCCATCTATGAGCAGTCTTTTTATCTTTTCTTCTATAGGCAGTTTTGAAAGCTGGTCATCCTGCTGCGGCGTGTCTTTTCCTTTTTTGTTTGAAAAATGCTGTATAAACTTAAACAGCGGGTCTTCTCCATTCTCCCACACATTAAACAGCAAGTTTTCACACACTTTTCTATCTTCTTCTGAGATTTTGTGGTAGGGAATGAGATGTTTTGGATTAACTATAGCCATAGTCAAACCAGCCTGAACACAGTGGTGAAGGAAAACAGAGTTTAGATACTTCCTTGCTGATGCTTCAAGACCAAAGGACACATTGGATATTCCTAAAACAAATCCAACCTCTGGATGTCTTTCTCTTATCTCCTTTATAGCTTCTATTGTCTGAACAGCAGCGTCCCTGTATTCTTCATCCCCTGAACCTACTGTAAATGTTAGAACATCAAACACTAAGTCTTCAGGATTAAGGCCGTGCTTTTCTGTCGCAAGCTTATACATTCTTTCGGCAACTTCCACTTTTCTCTCTTTTGTTTTTGCCATTCCTTTTTCATCTATTGTCAGAAGAACAACAGCGCTCCCAAATCGTTTTGCAAGCTGACATATTCTGTTAAACTTTTCTTCTCCATCTTCAAGGTTTGCAGAATTTAGGATAGGTTTTCCTCCTATCAGCTTGAGGGCTTCTTCCAGTGTTTTAGGCTGTGTTGAATCTGGCATAAGGGGAACAGGTATCTTCTCGTTAAAACGGCTGATAACAGCCTTCATATCCTTAATCTCGTCCCTTCCTGCAAAGTTTACTGAAACATCAAGGGCATGTGAACCTGCCTTAACCTGTTCCTGAGCAATAGACAAAATAGCATCGTAATCTTCAGCAAGGAGCAGTTCTCTAAACTTTTTTGAGCCTGTGGCATTTGTTCTTTCTCCAACTAAAAATGGCGGAGGCTGTTGTTTAAGGGGCTGGATACCATAAAGGGAAGCAAGAGCTCTTGGCTGTTTTCCCTTAGGTGGTTTTGGTTTTTTCCCTTTTACTTTTTCTGCTAAGGCTTTTATGTGGGCAGGTGTTGTTCCACAGCAACCTCCAACAATGGCGACACCGTCAAACTGTAAAAACCTGCTCTCTTTTTCTGCAAACTCTTCCGCTCCCATAGGGTAGTATGTATGTCCACCTCTGTTTTCTGGAAGTCCTGCATTTGAATGGATAGATATAGGTCTGCCCCATACTTGAGAAAGGGTTTTCAGATGTTTCTCTATCTGGTCTGGACCTGTTCCACAGTTAAAGCCTAAAGAAAGCACGTCAAATGGTTCCATTATGACTGCTAATGTCTGAACATCTGTTCCAATCAGCATTGTTCCTGTAAGCTCAATGGTTGCCGATACCATAACAGGTATTTCTTTTCCTGCTTCTTTAGAAGCGTCCTGCACTGCA
>JALSNI010000026.1 GCA_026987075.1 Persephonella sp.
GAACCTGCTCTCCTTTCAGCAGTTCCTGATAAAACATATCATACTCTTCTTCTGTCAGAACACAGTTAAAGTAATCTCCTTCTCCTTTTGAGTATCTGTCCCCCCAGAAACCTTTGGAGTAATCTACTGTTTCTGCATCAACGGTAGGGGCTATTGCATCATAAAAGTAAAGATGCTCAGCCCCTGTCAGTTTCTGAATTTCCTTTGAAAACTCTTCTGAGGTTAATGGTCCTGTAGCAATTATGATAAAGTCGTAATCCTCAGGAATTTTCGTTATCTCTTTTCTTATCACTTTTATGTTTGGATGGTTTTCTAAAATCTGTGTTATATTTTGTGAGAACTTTTCTCTATCTACTGCCAGAGCTCCTCCTGCCGGAACAGAAAACTCTTCAGCAACTTTAATGATAAGGGAGCTCAGCATCTTCATCTCTTCTTTTAAAAGTCCTGCCCCTGTTGTGATTTCTTTTCCTCCCAGGGAGTTTGAACATACCAGCTCTGCGAATTTTTCCGTTCTGTGGGCTGGGGTATATTTTTTTGGTCTCATTTCGTACAAATCTACCTTAAACCCTTCCTCTGCTATCCTGTAAGCTGTTTCGCTACCTGCAAGTCCTGCACCAATTACTGCTACTTTTTTCATTTTTTCCTTTTAGTTTTGTATTTTGGGAGAAATATAAGATATATTGATGCTTTTTCAATCCTTATTTTCTGTTTTCTGAGTTTCTTCTAATTTAAACAGATACTTAAGTAAAAATGGAGGGACAAGTGTTGTTAATATAACTATAAAAACTACAGCTGAGTATATTTCGTTTGTAAATATCTTTACAGACCTTCCCAACTCAGCAAAAATTAATCCCACTTCACCACGGGGAACCATAGAAGTCCCTATTATAAGTTTGTTAAGACCACTGGTGCCCCGTAGCATATAAGCTCCTCCTACTTTTCCAAATATGGCGACTACTAACAGAATGCCTGTTAACAGCCAGAACGTTGAAGAGCTAAAATCTATTTCCCTTAAGTTCATAGACAGCCCAACAGTTACAAAAAATATGGGGGTGAAAAGGAATATCAGTGGCCTCATCTGTGTCTCTAACTTTTCAACAAAGTGGGGGTCTGCTTTCAAAGCAATACCAAATGGAAGGAAAAATCTACGGGAAAGGGCAATACCTGCAGCAAAGGCTCCTATTATCTCTGGAGCTCCAAACAGATGTGCTATGTAGGCAAAGAACAGAATTAGAGAGACAATTATTGTTGGAATGAAACCAGGAACTCTTCTATATCTTCTGTCGTAAACGTGTATAAACTTTGACATTAAAGCAGCTAAAACAGGAGCTGTCGCGAAGAAAAATGCTACTAATACTATTATTCTAATAGTATTTTCTAAGTTTACTTCTCCTGTTAAGGCAAAATCAGCCAAAATTACGAGGAGTATAACCCCAATAACATCATCTAAAACAGCTGCTCCTACCACTATCTGTGCAACAGATGTTTTTTCTTTGTTTAAATCTTTTAAAACCCTTACAGTAATACCTATACTTGTTGCTGTAAGCGTTCCTCCTATAAATAATGAAACAATTAGAGGCAAATTAAAGACATAGTAAGATATAACAAATCCAAGGCCAAAAGGAACTATAGCACCAAATAGGGCGACTATAACAGACTTTGTTCCCTCTTTCTGGAGTTTTTTCAGGTCTGTTTCCAGACCTACTTCAAACAGGAGAAGGATTATACCAATCTCTGCAATAATTTTTATTATCTCGTTAACCTCAACTATTCCCAAAATACTGGGACCTATCAGAATACCTGCAAAAACTTCTCCTAAAACAGGAGGCATTTTCAAGTATGAAAATATTTCTGCAAAAACCCTTGCAGAAACCAGTATTATCAGTAAAGACAGAATAAACTCATGCATTTCCATGTTTTTTTTACCTTCCCCTTTTTTGTATTGTGTTTTTTAGACTACTTCCAGCTTTCCTCTCCTGTTTTAAATACCTCTTTCTTCCAGATAGGAGCTCTTGCTTTTGTTTCGTCAACTATGTATCTACAGGCTTCAAAAGCTTCCTGCCTGTGTCCTGACCATACTGCAACTAAAAAGGAAGGGACTAAAACAGGAACTATACCTGTTCTGTGGTGAACTACTGCGTGTTTAATACCAAATTTTTCTTTTGCTTCTTCTATTATTTCTTTTATTACTTTTTCTGCCATACTTTCGTATGCTTCATAATGGAGCTCTTTTACTTCTCCATCTTCCGGAGCAGAGCGTGGAATACCAAGAAAGATATCCACAGCCCCACAAGTTTCATCCTGATAACTATTGAGAACATCATTTATATCAAACCATTTTTCTCCTATGTAAACCTGTGGTACAGTCATAATATACCCCTTTAACACTTTTTTCCGTTTTCTAAATATTTATCAAATTTAACCTTTTTGTAACATCCAGAGCCTAAGTAATCTAAGAAGTCCATAAAATCCTGTTTTGGAATAAATCCAGGCTGATAATAAAGCACTTTGTAATTTTGTTCAGGGTCAAAAACTACTATGGTAGGATACCCTGTTACCTTGTATGCGTAAGCCATGGCTGACTCTTCCATCTTTGCTCCTGTTTCTGGGTCTGTGACCATCCTCTCTCCATTGACGTCTATAATTGCAATGTTTATTTTGTTTTTTATTTTCTTTTCTTTAAAGTCTGGCTGGTCTAACACTTCTTTGTGAAGTTTCTCACAGTATTGGCATGTTTCTGACTCAAATATCAGTATAAGTATTTTTTTGTTTTTTAAAGCATCCTGAATTATTGGGTCTGGGTTCTGGGCAAATTTGTTCATTCCAGACTCTTTTTGACAGGATAGAAAAACAAGCATTCCTAAAAAAATGGATATAGTCAAAATCTTTCTCATTTTTCACCTCACTACAATTTTTTTAAAGCCTCTTTTATTCTTCTCATTCCTTCCTTCAGGTTTTCCATTGATGTTGCGTAAGAAAGTCTTATGTAACCTTCTTTTCCAAATGCAGAGCCGGGAACGACTGCTACTTTTGCCTCTTCTAACAGGTATGCTGTAAAATCTATATCGTTTTTAATATTTCCTTTTATGTAAGCAGAAATGTTTGGAAATACATAAAATGCCCCTTTAGGCTGAGGACAGGTTATTCCTTCTATAGATAAGAATTCCTTTACAACAAAATCTCTTCTTTTCCTGAATTCCTCCTTCATCATCTGAGGGAATTTTCCCCCATCTTCAAGGGCAGCTAATGCTCCATACTGGGCAAATGAAGTAGGATTAGATATTGTTTGAGACTGGATGATAGAGAGTTTTTTTATGTATTCTTCTGGAGCTGCTACCCATCCAAGTCTCCATCCTGTCATAGAGTAAGCTTTTGAAAATGCATTCACTGTGAATGTTATCTTTTTAATCTCTGGAGACAGAGAAGCTATGCTAACGTGGGGTTCCTCATAACAGAACTCTTCATAACATTCGTCAGATATTATCAGAATATTATGTTCAAGACATATTTGAGCTATTTTTTCTAATTCTTCTTTTGGAATAACTGCTCCTGTTGGATTGGAAGGTGTATTCAGGACGAGGGCTTTTGTTTTTGGTGTTATTGCAGATTTTACAGTCTCAGCTGTTAGAATAAATCCATTTTCTTCAGACATTTCAACTATTACAGGTTTTCCATCACACAGTTTTACCTGCTCTGTGTATGAAACCCAGTAAGGAGCTGGAATAATTACTTCATCATCGGGGTTAAGAATGACGGCAAAAATCTCATACAGTCCCATTTTTGCTCCCGGTGTAACGATAACTTCTGAAGGGCTGTAATCTATACCATTTTTTTCCTTCAATCTTTTTGCTATTCCTTCTCTGAGCTCAGGTATTCCAGCAGCAGGTGTATACTTTGTTTTTCCTTCCTTTAAGGCTTTGATGGCTGCCTCCTTGACAAAATCTGGAGTGTCAAAATCAGGTTCTCCAGCCCCAAAACCTATAACATCCACTCCCTGTCTTCGCATTTCCGCAGCTTTTGCTGTTATTACGAGTGTCTGAGAAGGTTGAACTCTAAGCACTCTATCAGAAAATTTCATGGTTTCCTCCAACAAATATTTGTATCTCAATATTTTATCTCAAAATTGGTGTTCACACTGTCTTATTATTTTTACGTAGCCTGTTTCTGTGGAAAATTTTTCTTTTTCCTTAAACAGACTTCTCAATATGTAGCCAAGACATAATTTTCCGTCAGGACTAACGGAAGTAACTGTTCCGACAGGTTTGTTATTTTTCAGTATCTTTTCTCCCTCTTTTACTTTTCCCTCTGTTTCAAATAGTGCAAGGGTTCTTGGTGTCCTTCCCCTGAAGTAAACCCTTGCGATAGCTTCCTGACCAACATAACATCCTTTATTAAAAGAGAAAGCATAAAGTATATTTGTTTCCAAAGGATGAAATCCTTTTCTTAGCTCTTTCCCTATCTTAGGAATGCAGTTTGTTATTCTAAGCTTTTCTGCCTGTTCTTCTGTCAATCTATCTTCTTCTAAAAGACTGCTTTTTAATTGGGATAGGTTGCCAAAAATATCTATTCCGTCTAAGCCATACCTTACAGGATTTCTTCCAAAATATAAGTTGTTTTGTTTAGTGAAGTGAAATTTTTCAGGTATTTCTTCTACAAGTTTTTTAATAGTTTCTCCAAAAACAAAGATATGTTTGTAATCTAATTCTTCAAAAAATACTTTCAGAGATAGCTTTAATCTGTTGAGCTCTTGAATAAGTATTTCAGGATTAATGTTTGTGTCTAAAATAAAAAAATCTTTTTCCCGGTATACAAAAAAATCAGCAACAGGTTCGCCAGTTCCTGTAAGTCTTAGGTTGTAATTAAATTGTCCTGCTTTAAGGTTCTTTATGTCATTTGTTAACAGATTGTGGAGGAATGCCACCTCATCAGAAGGTATGTTTTTAATGCTTCCTTTCTCACCGTAAACTTTTATCTTGTATCTATTAAGCTGTATCCAGCCCATTTTTGCCTCCTTGAAAGTTTTGTGTAATATTCTATTTTTAGGCTTAAGAAACTTTTATGAGGAAGGTCTTGAAAAAGGAGAGGATTGATAAACTACTTGTAGATAAGGGATTTGTTGAGAGTAGAGAAAAGGCTCAGAGGCTCGTTATGTCTGGTGTTGTGTTTGTTAATGGGGAAAAGATAGATAAACCAGGGACAAAAGTGAAAATAGATGCTGATGTTTTTGTAAAGGAAAAGGAGAGGTATGTTTCACGGGGAGGCTATAAGTTAGAAAAGGCTATAAATGTTTTTAAACCAGAGCTGAAAGGAAAAGTCTGTCTTGATATTGGAGCGTCAACAGGTGGATTTACAGACTGTCTGCTTCAAAATGGAGCAAAAAAAGTTTATGCTGTTGATGTTGGGAAAAATCAGCTTCATGAACGGCTAAAAAAGGATAGAAGGGTAATCTCGCTGGAAAAAACCAACGCAAGATACCTGACAGAGAGTGAGATACCAGAAAAGATACAGTTTTTTACGTGTGATGTTTCCTTCATATCTGTGTTGAAGATACTTCCAAATCTGTGCAATCTATTAGAAGATGGAGCAGAAGGAATAATCCTGATAAAACCCCAATTTGAGCTTTCAAAAAATGAAGTAAAAGGAGGGGTAGTAAAAATCCCTGAGCTACACTTTAAAGCAGTAGAAAAGGTGTTAACTGGACTTGAAGAGAGCTGTTACTGTATTAAGAACCTTACTTTTTCTGAGACGTGGGGTCCGGAAGGTAACATAGAATTTTTAGCGTATGTTGAAAAGTGTGATAAAGGACAATTTATAAGGCAGATGGAATACAAAAATATCTGGAAAGTTATTGAAGAAGCTCACAAGAAGTTTAAAGAAAAATGATTATTCTCATAGACAGGGAAGATTTGTTATATATTAACTAAAACCAGAGTTATGATAAATAAGATAAGAAGGCGGGAAGATGGAAGTTTTAGACTATCACAAGCTAAAAATATTCAAAACTGTTGCCGACACAAAAAGTTTTTCAAAAGCAGCAGAGCTCCTTTTTCTCTCTCAACCTACGGTAACCCTTCAGATAAAAAAGATAGAGAATTATTTAGGTATAACTCTTTTTAGAAGGGATAAAAAGGGTGTTTTTCTAACGGCAGAGGGGAAAATATTTTATGAGTATGCATCAAAGATATTAGATGATTATAATCTTATGGAAGAAGGTTTATCTAACCTTAAAGAAAATCTTCAGAAGAGTCTCAGAATAGGGGCAAGCACAACTATAGGAGATTTTCTCATTCCTGACATACTTCCCCAATTTTTGAGAGGGAAGGAAAACATAAAAGTAAATCTTTTTGTTGGGAACTCTAAAGAGATAGAAGAAGGAGTGTTATCAAAGATATTTTACGTGGGTCTGATAGAGGATGAGGTTCATTCAAACAAGTATGAGCAGTTTGAGTTTTTTTCTGACGAAATAATCCTAATCGCATCAAAAATGTCAGAGATACCAGAGGAGATTGATGTAAAAGAGTTAAACAAGTATAGGTTTGTGTTTAGAGAACAAGGTTCTGGGACAAGGAATATAGTGGAAAAGAGATTAGAAAAAGAAAATGTGAAGATAAAACCTGACATAGAAATCAGCAGTAGTAAGGCTATTGCAAGACTTGTTGCAAATTCTGACTACCTATCTTTTGTATCAAAATTGGTAGTAAAAAATATGTTAGGGATACATCTAAAACATGTGAAAATAAGAAACATCTCTTTTACAAGGAAGTTTTACTGCATTACCCAGAAAAACATAAGACTGCCTAAAATAGATAGAGAGTTTATACAGTATTTACTGGACATTGAGGGATAATTTCAAACAACGAAAATTAATCTCTTGACTATCACGGAAATTTTATTAATAATAAATATTATTACTGGTGTCGTTCACCACCACTCTCCCCCTTTCCTGGTGGGTCGTAAAGACCCGCCGTTTTTTTTATATGACGCCGCTTTTTAATATGTCGTGCATGTGAATAAGACCTATAGGTTTATTGTTTTCTACCACTGGTAAAACTGTGATGTTATACCTTTCCATAATCTCAAGAGCTTCAATTACTAACATTTCTTTTGAGACAGTTTTAGGACTTAAGGTCATTGCTTCAGCTGTTTTACCTGTGTCTATGCTTCCTCCCTTTTTTATGAACCTTCTTAAGTCTCCATCTGTTAATATTCCTTTTAGTAGTTCATTTTCATCTGTTACGACGGCACATCCAAATCCTTTTTCAGACATTATAACTACAGTTTCTTTGAGGGGGGTTTCAGGTTTTACTAAAGGTAATTTTTCTCCAGTATGCATTATTTCTGAAACTTTCATAAGCTTTTTCCCTAAAGAACCTCCTGGATGAAAGCGAGCAAAGTCTTCTGGTGTAAATCCCTTTAACTCTAAAAGGGCTATTGCTAAAGCATCTCCAAGGGCTAAAGTTGCAGTAGATGAAGATGTGGGAGCTAAGTTATGGGGACACGCTTCTCTTTCTACATTTAAAAAAAGATGTATGTGGCTTTCCTTTGATAATGTTGATTCAGGGTTGTTTGTTATTGATATTATTTTATGTCCCCATCTTTTTATAGTAGGTATAATAGCTAATAGTTCAGGTGTCTCTCCACTGTTTGATATTGCAAGTATCACATCTCCCTTTGATATCATTCCAAGGTCTCCGTGAATTGCCTCTGCTGGATGGAGGAAAAATGCTGGTGTTCCTGTTGATGCAAGGGTTGCAGCAATTTTTTGACCTACATGTCCAGACTTTCCCATACCTGTGACTATTACTTTTCCCTTTGTGGTTGCAATGGTTTCTACTGCTTTTTTAAAATTTTCGTCAAGGGCATCTATAAGGTTTTCAATAGCTTTTTTCTCTTCCTCTAAAACCCTTTTTCCTATTTTTAAAGGGTCTTTACTCTTCAATCCTGTTTTTACCTCCATTTTTCATACTACAATTTTCGCAAGGTGGCTGTTTTTTTATACCTAATTTGTCTAACTGGTCAAAACTGTAAGAAATAATCTCTCCTGTTTCTGTAGTGAAGAAAATTTTTTCCCTTATGAAGTCATACTCTTTTACCCTGTAAATTTCTCCATTAATTTCAATCTCTGAGTCTATCTCTGGAAGGTCTTTTCTTATTGAGTAATTATCAATTTCAAAAGCAAGACAGCACATAAGCCTTCCACATATTCCTGTAAACTTTGTTGGTGTTGGGGGAAGGTTTTGTTCTTCTAACATTTCTACGTTCACTGTATCAAATTTATCTATAAAAACTGAACAGCAACACTGATTTCCACATACTCCTATTGCCCCTGCCATCTGAACACCGTCTCTAACACCAATCTGTCTCATTTCTATTCTCATTTTTAGTTTTTTTGCAAGATCTTTTACTAACTGCCTAAAATCTACCCTTCCTTCTGAAACATAGTAGAACATAATTTTTGAGCGGTTTAGAGGGATGTAAGCTTTAAGGAGGTTCATTTTTAGTCCTAAGTTTTCGGCAAACTTTTTACACAGATTTAACGCTTTTTCTGCTTCTTTCTCGTGCTTATCAAATATACTTATGTCTTTTTTGGTTGCTTTTCTGATAAATCTGTATGGTGAAGGATTTTCTATATCTGGAACAGACCTACCAACTGCTAAAACGAGCTCTTCTCCTTTCTCTGTTTCTATGACTATAAAGTCTCCTTTGTTGATGTTATCTGGAACATTTTCCACATCTCCAAACTTGTGGGTATCTAAAAATCTTATTCTCACTGTTTTTTTATCTAAATCAACTGTCATTTTTTCCTCCTAACTTTTCAGATTAAAATACATTCCTTCTAATGCTAATTTTTTCTTTACTCCTCTATATATAGACTTTTCAAATTCCTGTTTTTCTTTTATAAATCTATCATAAAAGTCTGGGTTGACTTCACCTTTTAGTGTTTTTTTGTATAGTATTTTTTCTACAATGTTTGCAATGCTCTCTATCTCTTCATTGCTCAGTTTATCAAATATCTCACCGAGGGTTATAATTCCTTCTGGATGTAGCTCTTCAATGTAAAGCAGATTGTATAAATCCCTTGCATATTTGAGCCGTTTCTCATCTTTTGTCACTGCATCAGGAATACACATGCTTCCGTCAGAGAGGGCAAGTAAAATCTGATAGTTTTTTTCTTCAATGTTTTTTAAAGATAGAATCTGCTGCACCTCTTCTTTTTTTAATGGTCTAAATCTTATCTTTTTACATCTTGATATGATAGTTGGGAGGAGTATTTCCTGATTAGATGTAGTAAGAATTATAAGGGAGTTTTCTGGGGGCTCTTCAAGGGTTTTAAGGAGTGCATTTGACGCTTCTAAGTTCATCTTTTCTGCTTTTTCTATGATAACAGCTTTTTTTCTTTTTAGTTTTAGAAAATGGATTACCTGTCTTATCTGGTCTATTTTTATCTCTCTTTCTGGAGAAACTACCATTAAATCTGGATGGGGAGTAAGTTCTTTCCCTTCGTATATGTTTAAAATAGTGTTGTTAACAAGTTTGCAGTTTTCACACTCATCACATCCAAAGCTGTAATTCTTTTTACACAGGAATGCTTTTGCTGTTAAGAGGGCAGCTAACTTTTTTCCTATACAGTCTTTTCCTTCAAATAGAAATGAGTATGAGCTGTAATTTTTGTCTAAAAATCTCCTTATAAACTTTAAGCTGTCTTGATGTCCTATTAGTTTCATAATCTATTAGATTATATGTCTATTTTTTATAATCTCTAATATTTGTTGAAATATATTTTCTTCGCTATCTGTTCCATCTATCACAAAAATTCTTTCTTTTTCCTCTTCAGCTATTTTCAAAAATCCTTTCCTTAATCTGTGGTGAAACTGCAAATCTTCATTTTCTATTCTGTCTTTTTCTCTTTTTATTCTTTTCATTCCTTCCTCAACAGGAATGTCAATCAAAAATGTTATGTTGGGCTTTATGCCTTCTGATGCAATCTCATTCATTTTTTTTATAAGCTTTATATCCAGACCTCTGGCATAGCCCTGATAGGCAAGTGTTGAGTCTGTAAATCTGTCTGATATAACGATGTATCCTTTCTTTAGATAAGGTTTTATTATGTTGTTTATGTGGAAATTTCTGTCAGCTTCATACAGAAATAGTTCTGCAACAGAAGGGAATATCTCGTCTGTTTTTGACAGTAAAATTTCCCTTATTTTTTTACCTGTTTTTGTTCCTCCAGGTTCTCTTGTAAGTATGGTTTTTATACCTTTTTCTGTTAGATATTGATGCAGTTTTTTTGCCTGTGTTGACTTTCCTGCACCTTCTATGCCTTCAAATGTTATAAGTTTTCCTTTCATCTGTTTACCTTCCTGTTTAAACAGAGAGATTATAACCGATAACTTGAGGAAAATCATACATAAAATACATCTATAGGTTATAATTAAAACCAAAATTAAACTGGAGGTTTTGTAATGACGCAGGAACAAAAAGAAAAGGTTTCTATAGATAGGGAAAAGGTTGAGGCTGTTTTAGAAAAAATAAGACCAGCTCTTAGATTTGACGGTGGTGATGTTGAACTTGTTGATATTGGAGAGGACGGCACAGTTTATGTTAGACTGATGGGTGCCTGCCATGGATGTGCTATGTCCCTTGTTACCCTGAAAGGTGGTATTGAAATGAAATTAAAAGAAGAAATACCTGAGGTTAAAGAGGTCGTTGCTGTAAATCTTGACCAAGGATTTGGTGGATTTTAAGACTGGGGGGAAGTTATTCCCCTTCTCTTAAGATTTTCATTTCCCGTAAAAAAATCTCTCTTATTTCTTTTTTTGTGTCGTTTATCTTTTCCCACAGATGGTTGACTTCCATGTTAAATGAATGGGCTATCCTGTACAGGAAAGGAGAATTTAGGTGTATTTTTGACATGCCTATACCTTTTATCATTCTTAGCCGTGCTTCCACTTCTCTCAAGAATGTGTAGTCTGCTATAAGCTCTTTTTTGAACAGTTCAACCCCTTCTAATATGTTTGTTATTCTTTTTTTGTATTTTAGAGAAAGAATCTGAACAAGAAATTCTATGTCAGTTACCCCCCCTTTGCCTAACTTTATATCTATTTCTTCTGGTGTTTCCCTTGCAAGTCCTTCTAATCTAAGTCTCATCTCTAAGGCTTCATTTATAAAGTTTCTGTCTACAGGAGCGGAAAACAGGAACTCTTCTATTATTCTGTCCATTTTTTCTCTTACTTTTAAGTCTCCAGTTATAAATCGGGCTTTCGTCCAGGCAAGTCTTTCCCAGGTTCTTGCTTCCGTTGAGAAATACTTCTCATAAAATGATAAAGAAGGTGAAAGTTCTCCCCCTCTTCCAAAAGGTCTGAGTCTCAGGTCTATGTTGTATAAAATTCCTTCTCCTGAATATGTAGTGAGGGCTTTAACTATATTTTGAGGTATTTTTAAAAGTCTGTTTTTGCTGTTTTCATCTTTAAAAACAAACACAAGGTCAAGGTCTGAACCTATGTTCATCTCTCTGCTTCCTAACTTTCCTAAGCTGTATATAGCAAACTCTCTTCCTTCAAAGTGGTGGTATAACTTGTCTAATATAAATTCAGCAAGATTTGAAAGGGCATTGTTTATCTCCTTCAGTCTTTCTTCTGAGTTGACTGTATTTATCTTTGACAGATATCTTAGAGAGACTAAGACTTCAACAATTTTTTTCAATCTTTTCAGTCTGTCTATAAAATCTGCTTTTTTAATTACTAAAAGCTCTTTTTCAAAGTCTTCACTCTTTTCTGGAACTTCTTCTATTCCAAATGCCCAGTCTAAAAGCTCTCTATCTTTTGAGATAATGTCTGATATGTAGTCAGACAGTTTTGCTATGTTCAGCATAAATCTGACTAAATTATAATTTTGTTCTAATGCTGACACAAACACCCAGAGCATTCCACCATCTAACACCATTTTTGTAAAGTTTAGAAGGAAGTCTTCTCTGTCCTGAAAATTTTTTAACTCTTTCTCTAATTCAGGTATAAAACTGAAGAGGGTTTCTTTTGAGTTTTCAGAAAGCTCAACATAAATCTTGCTGAAAAAAATTTTTTTAAACATCTGAAGGGCTCGCTCAGGCTCCCTAAACCCTAAATTTTTCAGATATTCTTTTGTTTCTTCTTCGTAATGTTTTGTTAAAATAAACTTTTGTAGGGGAGTTAACTTGACATCTATGTCAGGGGATATGTTTTTAAAAGTTTCCTTAACTCCTTTTCTTATATCGTCAAGTTTTTTTAAAAATTCCTCTTCAGTAAATCCCATTTTTTTTGCGAACTCCTTGCTGTCTTTTAAGGAAAATTTCTGGGTCTGGACACAATTTTTAATCTGCACTAAATGTTCAAGTTTTCTGAGAAAGATATAACTTTCTGTAAGAAAATCTCCAGTTTTTTTATCAATAATTTTTTCTTCTGTTAACTTTTTTATTGCTTTTAGTGTTCTCCTTTCTTGAAGTCGTGGAATTTTACCTCCATACATAAGCTGTAAAATCTGGACAGTAAATTCTATCTCTCTTATTCCACCTTCACTTTTTTTGATATCTATTTCATCTGATTTTCCTTTTTTTGCTTCCTGTTGAATCAGTTTTTTCATTTCCACAATCTCTTCAAAAACTTCCATTCCAGAATGTTTTCTGTAAACGAAAGGTTTTATGACATTCATAAATTCTTCAGAAACTTTTTTACTTCCAGCACAGTGTCTTGCCTTAATGAGCATGTGCCTTTCCCATGTCCTTCCGTGACTCCAGTAATAAAACTCCACAGCAGGAAGAGAGTATGCTAAAAATCCTTTTTTTCCCTCAGGCCTCAGGTCTAAATCAACAATCCACCCTTGACCTTCAACATTTCTCTTTGTCATAAAGTTTGTTACCATCTTGAAAAGCTCAATAAAAAATTCTCTGTTAGAAATACCCTTGTCTGTTTTTCCTTCATTGGAATATAGATACATAACATCAACGTCAGAGTAGTAATTGAGCTCCAATCCTCCTAATTTCCCTAATGCTATCACGCATCCTTCTGCTTTTTCTCCTGTTTCCTGGTCAATAGGAGTGCCGTATATTTTTTCTGTAATCTCATAAGCTCTTCTATAACACACCTCAAACAGAGCATCAGCAAGATAAGATAATTCTTCTGTTAGTTCCCCGAGGTGATTTGTTGAGTATATGTCTTTAGCGATGATTCTTGAGAAATGTTTCATCTTGAAAAAAGAAAGTCTTTCTACGAACCTGTTTCTGTCTTTCTCCTGCAGAAGTGTTAAAGACTCTTTAAGGAGATTTTCTTTGCCGTATAAAGGTTTTTTTAGATTTTCGTATATGTAATCAAGTTGTTCTGTATGTCTGAATATAAAATCTGTTACACATGATGAATATTCTGATATTTTCTTTAGGAGTTCCAGTTTCTCTTTTGAGAGGGATTTTAGAAATTCTGGTTTTAGTGCCTCAAATTTTGTAAGTTTTGCCATGAAACACCTCTATAGTGTTATAATTTTTTACTAAAATCCCTAATAGAGGACATAAATGCATCGTTTGTTTTTTCTCCTTTTTCTACTTTTTGTTATTTCTGCCTGTGAAGATAAAAATAAAGAAAGTCCTCAAATTATCAAGATAGAAAAAAAAGGAACAGACCCTGTTAAAGCTATTCAGGATAAGATATCATCTGTAATATTGGATACAAAACCATCTATAGTAACAATACTGTCAAAATCTTCTACAGGAAAAACACCTATAATATTTAAATTTAATGACGAGATATCTTCTGGAGATAACGAATCTTTAGGCTCTGGATTTGTTATAAGAAAAAGTAGAGGTTTTCTTTTTATAGTAACAAACAGTCATGTTATAGAGAAAGCAAAGATAATAATTGTAAAGTTTTATAATGGTAGTAAGTATAAAGCAGTTGTTGTTGGAAAAGATTCAAAAAGTGACATAGCTGTTTTGAAGGTAAAGGTAGATGAAAAAATAAAAAATGTAAAACCTCTAAAAATAGGTAATCCCTCTCTATTAAAAGTAGGATATTTTGTTTTGTCTGGAGGTAGCCCTTACAATTTAGGTCTTACTTTTACTTTAGGGATAATCTCTGCCCTTAACAGAAATTTAGGGATATCTGCATATGAAAATTATATTCAAACTGATGCAGCAATCAATCCAGGGGATTCTGGAGGTCCTCTTCTTAATTTAGATGGTGAAGTAATAGGAATGAATACAGCAATTATACAGACAGGTCAAGGGCTTGGCTTCGCAATACCTATAAACACTGTTGTGGATATAGCTGACCAGCTGATAAAATACGGTAGAGTAAAAAGAGGATGGTTAGGGGTTTTAGTTCAAGAATTACCTGAAAAGCTAAAAAAGGAGCTTGGACTGAGTTATGGTGTTCAGATAATAAAGGTGTTTAAAAACAGCCCTGCAGCTATTTCAGGACTAAAGACAGGAGATGTTATACTATCAATAAAAGGTAAAAAAATATCATCTCCTACCGATTTAAAATATATAGTCTCACAGCTAAAGCCAGAAGAGACTGTTGAAGTAGAATACATAAGGGGACGAAAAAAGTATAAAATTATTGTAAAAATAAAAGAGCTTGTAGACAGAAAATAAAGGAATATAGTAAAAATTCCAGTCAATAAGCGGAGAGTGGAATAATATGAGGAAATTTACTTACGAAGAGGGGATAACTTTTTATCTAAAATCTATATCAAAAATTCCCCTTCTGTCTCCGGAAGAAGAAAAGGAGATAGCAAGAAAGGCAAAAGAGGGGGATAGGGAAGCTTTAGAAAAGCTAATAAAATCAAACCTCAGATTTGTTGTTAATGTGGCAAAAAACTATTCAGGATATGGGATTCCATTTCAAGAGCTTATATCAGCAGGGAATATAGGTCTGATAGAAGCAGCAAAGAGATTTGACCCAGATAGAGGAGTGAGATTTATATCTTACGCTATCTGGTGGATAAAACAGTCAATACTCCAGACAATACAGAGTCAGAAAGACGTAATAAAAATACCTCAAAAAACCCAGAACCTTTCCATAAAAATAGACACAGCATATTTAGAACTTAAAGAAAAACTAAACAGAGAGCCGAAATATTCGGAGATAAAAGAATATCTTCAAGAAAGGGAAGGAATAGAGGTAGATGAAGATACAATAGAAAGCTATCTACTGATAAAGAGACATTCAGTTTCTCTTGACACACCTGTAGACATGGAAGAAGGAACGTTTTTTATAGACCTTGTTTCAAAACACAGCACAAAAGATATTGAAGAAAATATAGTCAGAGAGTCTATAGAAAAGGAAGTAGAATACATACTTTCACACCTTTCTGACAGGGAAAGATACATAATCATTAATAGATTTGGACTCCACGGAAAAGAACCTAAAACATTGAGAGAGATAGGGAAAGAACTTGGTATATCAAGGGAGAGAGTTAGACAGATAGAGATTAGAGCATTGAAAAAAATCCGAGCCTTAGCTACGAAGAAGCATCTGAAAGACCTGTTAAGCTGAAATTAAGTATTCATATCAGCATGTTAAAAAACTCATATCACTAACTCTCTTAACAAGGAAATCATAGCTATGTCTGTTATTACAGTTATCCCCATCTGTTTATATCTGAAACAATCATTTATACCTTCTGTCAATTACAAAATTATAAAAACCTGTTGCTATAGCAGACTGAGGTATCTCTCATATTGGTGATTTGAAGAAAAGTTGATAAAAAAGATTAGGAATTTATTTATTTTCTTTTTTTTTAAAGCTGAGGCACTCCTTACCAGAGGCCATTTTAACTTCTACAGAAGGTAGAAGACGACTCTTAAAGCCATAGGCTTTACATCCATATGGAAAGTTTTTGTCCCATGTTATGTAAAAATGCTTACATTTAAAGCAGTTAATCTTTATAGGTTCCCTATCCATTGACCAAAAAACGCCATAAACAAAAATCTTGGCAATCTTCCTACAAATGCAGCTATAACAAAACCTAAAAACGGCATTTCAAATATTCCTGCAAGCCAGCATATAGCTTTAAAAGGTATAGGTGTTATCGCTGCTATTATAACAGCCCATATTCCGTATTTTCTAAATAATATCTCTCCTTTATCATACCATTTTTCACCGATAAATTTTTTAAAAATAGGTTCTCCAAGGAATTTTCCTAACAGGTACCCAACCATTCCACCTAACACACTTGCAATTGCAGCTGTGAGGGCAGCATAAATAGGAGAGAGACCAAAAGCTGTTCCACCAGTAATAAAAGGGTCTGGGGGGACAGGCTGAATAATACTTTCTGTAAAAGAGATAATAAATATTCCAGCGTAGCCGTATTCAGCCACAATTTCTTCAGCCCACTGTTTTAAACCTTCAAACATTAATATATTCCTTCAGCTATCTTTCTATTTTGATATTTTCAGGTTTTATTCTGGCAAATTTTCTCTTTCCTACCTGAAGGACAAATTCCTTCGTAAGGTCAACCTCAAAATAAGGGTCTGTAAATTTGTTGCCATCTATTTTTACAGCCCCTCCTTTTATCAGCCTTCTTGCCTCAGATTTAGATGGGGCAAATTTTAGCTTGTAAATAAGCTCATAAAGAGGAATTTTACCTTCTGTTGCAATAGTTAGCTCAGGCTCAGGTATTTCTTCTGGCAGCTCTCTTTTTGAGTGAACTCTTTCAAAATGCTCTTTTGCTTTTATTGCAGTTTCTTCATCATAAAATCTACTTACTATATACATTGCAAGCTGCTTTTTAACTTCCATTGGATGTAAAATGCCTGCTTCAACATCTTTTTTCATCTTCTCTATCTCTTCAATAGTCAGGTCTGTAAGCAACTCCCAGTAATCCCACATAAGCTCATCAGGGATGGACATCACTTTACCAAACATCTCTTCTGGAGGTTCAGTTATACCAATGTAGTTTCCGTAAGACTTGCTCATCTTCCTGACGCCGTCTGTTCCAACAAGAAGAGGAAGGAGTATTGCAACCTGTGGCTTTTCAATTCCATACTCTTTCTGAATGTCTCTTCCTATTAAAAGATTAAATCTCTGGTCTGAACCACCAAGCTCAACATCAGCCTTTATTGCAACAGAGTCGTAAGCCTGTAGTAGCGGATATATAAACTCGTGTATGGCTATAGGCTTGTTTTCCTTGAATCTTTTCTTAAAATCATCCCTCTCAAGCATCCTTGCAACAGTATACTTTGCTGTCAGCCTTATAATGTCTTGTGCAGTCATATTACCAAGCCACTCACTGTTGAAAACAACAATTGTCCTATCTGGGTCTAAAACCTTAAACACCTGTTCTTTATATGTTTTTGCATTTTCAAGAACTTGCTGTTTTGTAAGTGGAGGTCTTGTTTTATCTCTACCTGAAGGGTCTCCTATCATAGCGGTAAAGTCGCCGATTATAAAGTAAACTGTATGCCCAAGTTGCTGGAATGTTCTCAGCTTCTGAAGTAAAACGGTGTGTCCAAGGTGTAAATCAGGGGCTGTTGGGTCAAATCCTGCTTTTATTATCAGAGGTCTTTCTTCTTTTAGTTTTTCTAAAAGTTCTTCTTCATTTATTATTTCAAGAACACCTTTTTTTATTATCTTCATCTGTTCCTCAGGTGAAAGGCCGTGCCAGTTTGACAAAGGATTACCTCCGAAAGTTTTGTGAATATTATACGATAAAATAGCTGTAATTAGATTATTTGTTGCTAAAATATTATTTGTTCAATACTAATTCTGGAGATGTAGATGACAGATTTTATCCAGGAAGGAAACAAATATCTGATAGGAAATTATGCAAGATATCCTGTTTCTTTTGTTAGAGGGGAAGATGTTTACCTTTATGATACTGAAGGGAAGAAGTATTTAGATATGCTTTCAGGAATTGCAGTTAACAGTTTAGGTTATTCACACCCTGAGCTTACAGATGCTCTGTGCAATCAGATAAAACAGCTTATCCATACCTCCAACCTGTTCTACATACAGCCTCAGATAGAAGTTGCAAAGATACTTGTTGAAAATTCATGTCTTGACAAGGTATTTTTCTGCAATTCTGGAGCAGAAGCAAACGAAACAGCAATAAAGTTAGTCAGGAAATATTTCTACGACAGAGGAGAGCCTGGGAAATACGAAATTATCACATTTACAGGAGGATTTCACGGCAGAACGATAGGTTCCCTTACAGCAACAGCACAGCCTAAATATCACGAGGGGTTCAAGCCTTTACTTCAAGGAATAAAATATGCTGAGTTTAATAATATAGATAGTCTGAAAAATGCAGTAACAAAAAATACAGCAGCTATTATGTTTGAGTTTATTCAGGGAGAGGGAGGTATTAATCCTATAGATAAAGATTTTCTGAATGCTATTGTAGATATTGCTCAGGAAAAAAATCTCCTGATTGTTGTTGACGAAGTCCAGACAGGTATAGGAAGAACAGGAAAACTTTTTGCTTACCAGCATTACGACATATGTCCTGACATTATTACCCTTGCAAAAGGTTTAGGTGGTGGAGTGCCTATAGGGGCTGTAATGGCAAAAGAAGAAATTGCTAAATCTTTTACTCCTGGGACACACGGTTCAACCTTTGGAGGAAATTATCTTTCAACAACTGCAGCAAAAGTTGTTCTGAAAGAAGTTCTAAAAGATGGGTTTTTAGAATCTGTTCAGAAAAAAGGGGATTATCTATCGCATCTTTTACAGGATGCTGGTTTAAATGTAAGAGGAAAAGGTCTCATGATAGGAGTTCCTCTACCTGAAACTATAAAAGCTTCAGATGTGGCACAGAGATGTCTTGAAAATGGTCTTATTATTGGAACGGCAGGGGGAAATACTCTCAGATTTGTCCCACCTCTCATAATAACAGAAAACCAGATAAAAGAAGGAGTGGAGAGATTAGAAACAGTCTTGAAGGAGTTTTAAATGGCAGTTATTGTTATATAAAAAATCTTAAGGGTAGTAGATGGAGATAACAGAAAAAGATGTTATTAATTTTTTGAAGCACAGAGGTAAACCTGTTTACTTTAAAATGCTCCGTAAAAAGTTAGGAGTTCCAAAATCAGAGCAGAAACTGTTAAGAAAAATCCTGAAAAAACTCCAGAAGAAAAAAATCATCAGATACGAAAAAGGTAAATATCTTCTTACAGAATGGAAAACAAAGGGGGAAAATCTTATAGAAGGAAAGGTTGAAGCCCATCCCAGTGGATATGGTTTTCTGATTATTGGAGAAGAAGTGGAAGACCTCTTTATCCCTCCCCCTGAGATGAGATATCTGTTTGATGGAGATGTAGTTCTTGCAAAAGCTGTCAAAAGAAAGAAAAAAGATGAAGCAAAAGTTGTAAAGGTAATTCAAAGAGCAATAAAAACAGCTGTTGGAAGATACTACAAAGACAAAACAGGTCATTATGTTATCCTGTCTGACACTGTTATTCCCCACAGAATTTATCTAAATAAGAAGGAAGTAAAGAAAAAAAAGTTAGAAGAAGGAAGTTATGTTGTAATAGAGATAACCCAGTATCCTGCTCCAAGGATAAGAGGAAAGGGTAAAATACTAAAAGTATTAGGTAAAACAAAGAACACACAGACTGTAGCTGAGATTATAGCAAGGAAGTATAACCTTCCAACAGAACATTCAAAAGAGGCAGTAAAAGAAGCAGAAAAACTCTCTCCAGTTGTAAGGATAACAAAAAACAGAAGAGATTTAACGAAACAGATATGCTTTACCATAGACCCTGAATCTGCCAGAGACCACGACGATGCTGTAGCAATAGAGAAAGAAGGAAACAACTACAGGCTTTTTGTTCATATAGCAGATGTTTCCTACTATGTAAAAGAAGGCTCAGCAATAGACAGGGAAGCATTTGAGAGGGGAAACACCTACTACCTCCCAGAAAGAGCTCTTCACATGCTCCCTGAAAGACTTGCAGCACAGCTTTGCAGTCTCAGGCCAAATGAGAAAAAATATGCATTTACCTGTGAGATGCTGATAAACAGGACAGGAAAAGTGATAGATTACCACATATACGAAAGCGTGATAATTAGCAAAGCAAAACTGACTTACGACGAAGCCCTTAGAATAATAGTTGGAGACCCAGCCTTAGAACAAAAATATCCAGAAGTTGTTCAGCCTCTGAGATACATGGAAGAGCTCGCAAAAATACTTATGAAAGCTAAAGAAAAAAGGGGAAGTATAGATTTTGACATGCCAGAAAGCCAGATACTTTTCACAGAGACAGGAGACCCATATGATGTAGTTCCTTACGAGAGACACCTTGCCCACAGAATTATTGAGGAATTTATGATTATTGCTAATGAAACAGTAGCAAGACATATGTATGAAAAGAGCTATCCCTTTATATACAGAACCCACGAAGAACCAGATTTAGACAAAGTGATAAGATTTGTTGACCTTGTGGCAGGTCTTGGATACGAGGTGTCCTATCCTGAAAAGATAACTCCCAAATTTATCCAGAAAATATTAGAGAAAGTTTCAGGAACACCAGAGGAAACACTGGTCAGATTTATGGCTCTCAGAACAATGAAGCAGGCAAAATACACGACAGAAAACATCGGTCATTTTGGTCTTGCTTCAGACTGTTATACCCACTTTACTTCCCCTATCAGAAGATATGCTGACATTAACGTTCACAGAATGTTGAAAAAGGCGATAAAAGGAAAGTTTACAAAAAAAGACCTCCAGACACTTCCTTCAAGGTTAGAAGAGATAGCAAAACAGTGTTCAAAGATGGAAAGGATTGCAGATGATGCAGAAAGGGATGCATTAGATATACTAAAACTTAGACTTCTTTCAAATCACGTTGGAGAAGTATTTGAAGGAATAATAACAGGTGTTGTTTCTTTCGGTTTGTTTGTTGAGCTAAAAAGATACCTTATAGAAGGTCTTATTCCAATAAACACACTTCCATACCGTTTCAAATATGACGAAATAAATCAGAGATTAATCAGTGAGAAAAAAATATTCCGATTAGGTGACCGGATAAAAGTCAAGATAGAAAAAGTTGACGAAGACCTAAAAAAACTTGACCTTTCTTATGTAGAATAAGGCATTCTCCTTAAAATTTTTGATATGTCTGTTAATGTTGTGATATGATAATTAAGATTGAAATTACTCTGTGGAGGATTGTGGAGAATGCCTGAGGTTCATGTTATACCTGATATTACTCTGTTTGTCCAGCTGATAATATTTCTTGTATTTATGGTCATAATGAAAAAGGTTTATTTTGACCCATATCTTGAAGCCTTTGATGAAAGAGAAAAAACTGTAGAAAAACTTCTCGCAGAGGCTGAAGAGAACAATAAAAAAGCAGAAAAAATATTAGAAGAAGTAGACAAAATACTTGCCCAAACAAGGGAAGAATCTAAGAAAATAATGGAGCAGTATCACAAAGAAACAACAGAAATGGTTAACAACATACTGAAAAAAGCCCAGGCTGAAGCAGAAAAAGAGATAGAAGATGCTAAAAAAGAGGTAGAGATGACTGTTGAGATTGAGAAGAAAACAATGGATAAGATTATCCAATCTATGGCTGAAGAAATTGCAGAAAAACTACTTCTGAAGGAGAAAGCAGCATGAAAAACAGCCTCTTATTTATCCTTGGAACAGTTTCTGTAGCAGTTGCATCAGGTGGAGAAGGTAGTCTTCTTGTGTGGAAAATCATTAATACCGTAATCCTTGTTATTCTCCTTGCGTGGATAATTAAAAAGTGGGGGGTTCAGTTTTTTGAAAATAGAAGGAAAACTATAGCCTCAATGGTAGAAGAAGCTCAAAAGGCACAGGCTGATAGCAGAAAAGCTCTTGAGGAGGCAAAAGCAAAGTTAGAAGATGCAAAGATGAAGTTTGAAGAATCACTTAAAATAGCAGAGGAAACAGCAAAGAAAGAGAGAGAAGTGGCATTAAAAGAAGCTCAAGAAATGGCAAACAGAATCAAAGAACAGGCAAAAGAAGCAGTTATGATAGAAATCAAAAGGGGAGAAAATGAGCTTAGAAAATATGCAGTTCAGAAAGCTATAGAAATTTCAGAAAAAGTTGTAAAAGAAAAAATAAGCCCTGAAGTTGAAAAGGAAATCATAATGAAAACTCTAAAAAGTATTTCATAACGGAGGTCAACCTTGAAAGTAGATAAAAAAGTATTAAAAAGAGTAGTAAAAGTTCTTCTTAACAAAATACCAAGAGAAGAAACAGCACTTATAAAAGTTTCAGATGACCTTTCGCTTATTCAGGAATTATACAGGAAAAATAAGCCATTCAGAAACTTTATACTTAATCCATTAATAAGTTTTGAGGATAAGGAAAAAGTTATAAACAATTTTTCTGAAAAAGTAAATCTTGATAAAAATGTAGTTGAAGCAGTTAAATATGTCGTAAAAATAAACAAAGGCAATGTTTTGAGAGAGATTGCAGACCAGTTTAGATTTGAGGTTGAAAAGTTCTTTGCGACAGTGAAAGGGGAAGTAATAACAGCTTATCCTGTAGATGAAAAGTTGTTAGAAGAAATCAAAAATGCAGTTGAGAAAAAGCTTGGTAAAAAAGTTGAGTTTGAAGTAAAACAAGATTCGTCCATTATTGGAGGAGTTGTGGTAAAAGCAGGTAGTTATGTTCTTGATTCTTCTATAAAAACATACCTGAGAAAATTAGAACAACAGCTCACATCTTACTAAAATAAAAAATTTATAAGATAAAAGGAGGTTTTAGATGTCTGCAATAAGAGCTGAAGAAGTTGCTGAAAGCCTAAAAAAACAGCTTGAAGAGTTTGAAGCTAAAGCAAACCTTGAAGAGGTTGGAACAGTTCTTCAGGTTGGTGATGGTGTTGCAAGGGTTTTTGGTCTTGAGAAGGCTATGTATGGGGAAATGGTTGAGTTTGAAAATGGAACGTTAGGTGTTGCCTTTAACCTTGAGGAAGACAACGTGGGTATCATTCTCCTTGGAGATGAGACAGGTATAGAAGAAGGAACAATCGTAAAAAGAACAGGAAAAATATTAGAAATTCCCGTTGGAATGGGACTTGTGGGAAGGGTTGTTGATGGGACAGGTAAACCTATAGACGGAAAGGGGCCAATAGAAAACATCGCTTACTACTCACCAGTTGAAAAAATTGCTCCTGGTGTTGTAACAAGAAAGTCTGTTCACGAGCCTCTCCAGACAGGTATCAAGGCTATAGATGCCATGATACCAATCGGAAGGGGACAGAGGGAACTGATTATCGGTGATAGAGCCACAGGTAAAACAACAATTGCAATAGACACTATACTGAACCAGAAAGGAGAAGATGTTTACTGTGTTTACGTTGCAATAGGTCAAAAAAGGGCAGTAGTAAGACAGATAGTTGAAACACTCCAGAAGCACGGAGCTATGGAATACACTACTGTTGTTGCTGCTACAGCCTCTGACCCAGCAACAATGCAGTATATTGCTCCATTTGTTGGATGCACAATTGCTGAATACTTCAGAGATAATGGAATGCACGCACTTATCATATATGACGACCTTACAAAACACGCATATGCTTATAGACAGCTATCTCTCCTCCTCAGAAGACCGCCGGGAAGGGAAGCTTATCCGGGAGATGTTTTCTATCTTCACTCAAGACTTCTTGAGAGGGCAGCAAAACTGAACGACGAGCTTGGAGCAGGCTCTCTTACTGCACTGCCTATCATTGAAACTCAAGCTGGAGACGTTGCTGCATACATACCAACAAACGTTATTTCTATCACAGATGGACAGATATTCCTTGAAACAGACCTGTTCCACAAAGGTGTAAGACCTGCTATTAACGTTGGTCTTTCTGTTTCAAGGGTTGGTGGAGCTGCTCAAATAAAAGCTATGAAACAGGTTGCAGGAACACTCAGGCTGGAGCTTGCCCAGTTTAGAGAGCTTGAAGCGTTTGTTCAGTTTGCATCGGAACTTGACAAGGCAACACAGCAACAGATTGCAAGGGGACAGAGACTGGTTGAGATACTGAAACAGCCACCAAACAAGCCTGTTCCAGTTGAAAAACAGATAGCAATCATATATGCAGGAACAAAAGGGTATCTTGACGACATTCCTGTCAGTGCTATACAGAAATTTGAGCAGGAGTTTTACACATTCCTTGACACTGAAAAACCAGAAGTATTAGAAATGATTAGAGCAGAGAAAAAACTGACAGATGAGATAGAGACAAAACTGAAAGAGGCTATAGAAGAATTTAAAAAGAAAGTTGCCTTTTAGTGAGGTGAAAGAAGAATGGCAAAGCTCTCACCAAGGGATATAAAGAGGAAGATACAGGGTATAAAGAATACTCAGCGTATTACAAAGGCGATGAAGGCAGTTTCTGCTGCCAAGCTGAACAAAGCAAGGGCTATGCTCAATGCAACACGCCCTTACTCAGAAAGACTTTATGACCTTATAAACGACCTTGCTATGTTTGTGGACAGAGATATTCATCCTCTTCTAAAAGTTAGAGAGGAAAGGAAGATAGATTATGTAGTTATAACGGCAGATAGAGGACTGGCAGGAGCGTTTAACTCCTATGTTATAAAAAGAACTCTGTCAGACGTTCAGAAATTTCAGGAAGAGGGGAAAGAAGTAAATCTTCTTCTCATTGGAAGAAAAGCTGTTCAGTTTTTTAAAAACAAAGGGTTTAATATTATTGAGGAGTATGAGGACATATACAGAGACCACATGAACCTTGCGTTTACTTCAAAAGTTGGTGGAATTCTTGCAGAAAGATATGAGAACGAAAAAACTGACGCAGTTTACCTGATAAATAACGAGCTTATAACCACCGCAACCTATGAAACAAAGGTTAGAAAATTGTTTCCCATAGAGCCTGAGCTGAGCTACGACAAGCTTTCTGAACTTTCCAGATACAACATAGAGCCATCTGCGGAAGATGTATTAGAAGAGCTTCTCAAAAGATACATAAACTTCCAGCTTTACAGAGCGCTGGTAGAGTCATCTACAGCAGAGCATGCTGCAAGGATGATTGCTATGGATAACGCTACAAGGAATGCAGGGGAAGCTATCAAAAGATGGACAATTATATTTAACAAGGCAAGACAGGAAGCAATCACAACAGAGCTTATTGACATTATTAATGCAGCTAATGCAATTGAATAAAAGAAATTCAGGAGGATATAAAGAATGGCAGATATGAAAGGAAAGATTGTTCAGGTCGTTGGACCTGTTGTTGACGTTGAGTTTGAAACAGAAGAACTTCCAGAGATAAGATGGGCATTAAAAACAGTGAGAACAGCAATTGACGACAGGGGAAATGAAACATCAGAAGAGCTATACCTTGAGGTTGCACAGCACCTTGGAGAAAAAAGGGTAAGAACAATAGCATATGGTCCAACAGACGGTCTTGTTAGAGGACAGGAAGTTGAAAGTGTTGGGGGACCACTTCAAATACCAGTAGGAAAACCTGTTTTAGGTAGAATCTTCAATGTTGTAGGACAGCCTATAGATGATGGAGGTCCAGTAGAGGCAGAGGAGAGATGGCCTATATTCAGACCTGCTCCATCATTTGAAGAGCAGTCAACAAAGGTAGAGATATTTGAAACAGGTATCAAAGTTATAGACCTGCTTGTTCCATTTATCAAAGGTGGAAAAGTAGGACTGTTCGGTGGTGCAGGAGTTGGGAAAACTGTTCTGATGCAGGAGCTTATCCACAACATCGCTAAGTTTCACTCTGGATACTCTGTTGTTGTTGGTGTTGGAGAAAGGACAAGGGAAGGAAACGACCTGTGGATGGAGATGAAAGAGTCAGGAGTTCTCCCTTACACTGCTATGGTTTACGGACAGATGAACGAGCCACCGGGAGTTAGATTCAGAGTTGCACAGACAGGTCTGACAATGGCTGAATACTTCAGAGATGTAGAAAAACAGGATGTTCTTATATTTATAGACAACATATTCAGATTTGTTCAGGCTGGTGCAGAGGTTTCAACACTCCTTGGAAGACTGCCTTCCGCAGTTGGATACCAGCCGACACTGGGAACAGACGTTGGCGAGGTTCAGGAAAGGATTACATCAACAGTTAACGGTTCTATCACATCTATTCAGGCTGTTTATGTTCCAGCTGACGACATTACAGACCCTGCTCCAGCATCTGTATTTGCTCACCTTGATGCGACAATCGTTCTCCAGAGAAGACTGGCAGAGCTTGGAATCTATCCAGCTATTGACCCATTAGAGTCAACATCAAAAGCCCTTGCTCCAGAGTATGTTGGTGAAGAACACTACTACGTGGCAAGGGAAGTTCAGAGAATACTCCAGAGATACAAAGAACTGCAGGAGATTATTGCTATACTTGGTATGGAGGAACTTTCAGAAGAAGACAAAGCTTTAGTTTACAGGGCAAGAAAGCTTCAAAGATTCCTTGCTCAGAAGTTCCATGTTGCTGAGCAGTTTACAGGTCAGCCCGGTGATTACGTAAAGAGAGAAGACACAATAAAATCCTTTAAAGAAGTGGTTGAAGGCAAGTGGGACCACCTTCCAGAACAGGCATTCTACATGGTTGCTGACATAGAAGATGCAAAAAGAAAAGCTGAAGAGATGGCAGCAAAAGAAAGTTGATATATACGGTAAATTAGAAAATTCTTAACGGGCACTATGCCCGTTTTTTTTAACTTTCTAATAAGTTAATAATTTATTAATCAGAATATTAATACTTTCTCTCCAGCAGGGTTTTATATGCTAAGTTATGAGATTTTTGAACCTTACTTAGAAGAAATATTTGAGAAATTTTACACAGATGTTCTGTCAAATGAATTTCTCAGGACATTTTTTGAATCAGAAGAGCAAATAAAATCCCTCGTAAAAAAACAAATCCAAAACTTTAAGGAAACATTAAAAGAAGGGGAAAAGGAGCTATATCTTAGATACTACAATCTTGGTAAGCTCCATTATGAAAGAAGAATACCCTTCGTTAATCTGATTTCTGGAGTTGATTTTATAAAGAATGAGATTTACAGGATTTTGATTGAGAAGAATCTTATTGAGATTTATTTTTTTGAACTTCACGGACTTTTTGAGAAGATAAAAAATATTCTTGCTAAAACTTATTTAGAACTTTCTCTTAATGAAATGTATGTTGAAGTAAATCCTGAATACAAAGAGTATCCTTTTTTTAATCATCATTATAACTGGTTGTTGAAGTTAAAGCATGTAATACATTCTAAAGATAGGAATAAAATCCCAGAACTTGATGCATATAACTGTCAGCTTGGTAGATGGTTAAAAAGTAATGAGTTTAAGTTTATATGTGGAGATAATGAAAAATGCAAGATAATTAACGAGATACATGAACTTATTCATAATACAGCGAAAAGTCTGGTTTTTTATGTTTTTCAGGAAAGGTATGTGGAAGGATACCTCCTTTTTAAAACCCTTAATGGATTGTCTTTGAAGATATTAAACGAACTTTATGAAACATATCTTTCTTATGTTAATAATAGAGAAGAGCGTTTTCTTTATTTCCTTTCAGAGGAATTGAAGAATACAAAGTCAGGAAACATTACAGTTGTTAATGTGAAAAGGTTAAAAGCAATTAATGAAATATACGGTAAAGAAACAGGAGATTTTATTTTAGAAAAGATAGAACAGTTAATAAAGAAAAATTTTTTGAAAAAGAATGAGATAGTAACAAGAGGTATCTCAGGAGAGTTTTTTGTATTCACAGATACAGAATATACAAAAAGATTTAAAGAAAGGCTTCTAAAAATTAAAAACTTTATTGAGCAGTATGAAGGATTTCCTGTAAAAGTAAAGGTCTATATAGGCTCTATATTTTTACCAGAAAATCTTTCTTTGCTCCCAGAAGAAATCAGGAAGATGATATCTATCGTAAAACAAAAAGCAAAGGATAATATGGACTTCTACATTGCGGAAAAGGAAGAAGTGGAACGGGAAATAATACCTTCAGTAAGCATAAAATTTAAAGATATATCTTTTATCAGTGATGCAATTGCTGAGGAAAGAGTAGATGTATTTTTACAACCTATCGTTAATCTTAAACTTGGTGATATTTATGGATATGAAGCTCTTGCAAGATTAGAAAGAGATGGGAGTATAATATCAGCAGGAGCTTTCCTTGAGATAATACACAAGTTAGACTTAACTGTTGACCTTGATAGGATTGTTTTGAAGAAACTGTCAAAATACACAGATAAACTGGGAAATATCACAAGAAATTTGTTCGTTAATGTTGATTCTAAGTCTTTAAGAACAGAAAACTACATAGAGATTTTAGTAGATTTGAGTAAGAAGTTTGAAAGAGAGAATATAAAATTAATTATGGAGCTGACAGAACATTCCCTTTTAGGAAATGTTGAGGTAATAAAATTTCTTAACGAAGAGTTTGGTATAAGATTTGCTGTTGATGACTTTGGGACAGGTTATTCTTCACTAAAAACAGTTATAGACCTTGCAGATTCAGGACTTATAGAGGTTTTAAAAATAGATGGAGAGCTTGTAAAAAGTATCACATCTTCACAGAAAAGCAGAAAAATAGTAAGAATGATTGCTTCAATGTCCAAAAATCTTAACGCAAAAACAGTTGCTGAGTTTTTAGAAAATTCGGAAATTATAGCTCTCGTAAGGGAGATGGGTATAAATTACGGACAGGGTTATGCCCTGGGAAAACCTCAACCTATTGACCAGCTTCTCTCCTGATGTAATCCACAAATCTATCCAATCTCAGTCTTGCCTTCCCTTCAAAATTAAGTCCTACTGTTCTTCCTGTTTCTTTAAATCTTCTGTATCCTGTATAAGCAATCATTGCTCCGTTGTCTGTGCACAGATAAAGGGGAGGAAAATAAACGGAAAATCCTGTTTTCTGACTTTCTTCCTGAAATCTCTCCCTCAGTCTTGAATTTGCAGATACACCTCCAGCAACAACAACATTTTTTATTCCATACTCTATGACTGCATCAACAGTTTTCCCCACTAAAACATCAACCACAGCTTCCTGAAATGAATGGGCTATGTCTTCTTTGCTGTAAAAACCTTTTTCTACTTCCCTCATAACTGCTGTTTTTAAACCAGAAAAAGAAAAGTTAAAACGGTTCTTCCCTCTGTCTTTCATCAGTGGTCTTGGAAGCTTTACAACTTCTCTTCCTTTTTTTGCCAGTCTGTCTATTATTGGACCTCCAGGATATCCTAATCCTAAAATCCTTGCTACTTTATCGTAAGCTTCGCCAGCAGCATCATCTAAAGTGCCTCCTAAATATATATAGTCCTCAAATCCTCTAATTATGTATAGCTCTGTATGGCCTCCTGATACAACAAGGGCAATGAAGGGAAACTGTATCGCTTGTTCAATAAATATGGCAAAAATGTGAGCTTCAATGTGGTGAACAGGAATAAGAGGTTTTTTTAAACTCCAGCTAAGAGCCTTTGCTGAAGATATGCCTATGACAAGAGATACAATTAAGCCTGGAGCAACGGTGACAGCTACAGCATCTATGTCGTTGAGATGTATTCCAGCTTCTTTTACAGCCTTATCTAAAACAGGTATTATGTTTTTTGTGTGTTCCCGTGCTGCAAGGTCTGGATATACTCCTCCCCATTCTGCATGGAGTTTTATCTGGGAAGATACAACATTAGACAAAATTCCCTTTTCAGAGTGGAAAAGACAGACCCCTGTATCATCACAGGAGGTCTCTATTCCTAAAACAATCATTTTTCAGCTTTTTTTGCAAAGTTCAGTATTTTTATAGCATTGATTGCAGCATCAAGTTGAGGGTCTTTTATCTTTACCTTTTTGCCGTGTATTTTTGCTTCCCTTTCTGCCTTCAGTCTTTCCATTTCCTCTTTTTCTGTTACATGGACAACAATGTCTGGTGTTATACCTTTGTTCATAATCAGTTTTCCACTTGGTGTGTAGTAGTGGGCAGTGGTAACCTTTATACCTGAGCCGTCAGGTAGCGGTATCAGTGTCTGAACAGAAGCCTTTCCAAATGTTTTATCTCCAACAGCAATGGCTCTATTGTTATCTTTTAGAGCTCCTGTTAGAATCTCTGATGCACTGGCAGAACCTTTGTTAACTAAAATAACTATTGGCATATCAAGGGGTATTACAGGGTCTGTCCTTGAGTAAAATTCTTCGTTTGATCTTGGAGTTCTGCCCCTTGTATATACAATCATATCTCCTTTTTTCAGTATCATGTCTGCAATTCTGACTGCTGTTGACAGTAGTCCTCCCGGATTATTTCTCAGGTCAATAATTATTCCTTCTTTATCTTTAAACTTGAGCAAGGCTTTTTTGAAATCTTCAGCGGAATTTTCCTGAAACTGTGTCAGTCTGATGTATCCAATTTTGCCATTTTCAAGCTCTTTTGTTTTTACACTTCTTATTTTTATTATTGCCCGTGTTATTGTTACCTTGAATGGTTTTTCAACACCTTTTCTCCATATTGTAAGGGTTATCTTTGTTCCTGGTTTTCCCCTCATTTTTTTAACAGCCTGGAGAAGTGTCATTTTGTCTGTAGGTTCACCATTTATCTCAATAATGATATCCCCAGGTTTTAATCCAGCTCTCCACGCTGGAGTATCCTCAATAGGAGCAACAATTATCAGTTTGTGATTTTCCATTGTTATTTCTATCCCCAGACCTCCAAACTCTCCGTGGGTTTCTGTTGTAAAATCTTTGTATTCGTCAGGGGTAAAAAATGCTGAGTATGGGTCAAGGGAGTTCATCATCCCTCTGAGAGAACCATAAATCAGTTTTTTTGAATCAACAGGTTCTACATATATCTCCTTTACTATCTTAAAGACTTCTGTATATATACCAAGCAGTTCAAGGTCTTTTTTTAGTTTTTCTGTATCTGTTTTGGTATTTAAGCCGAAGCTTAGGCCTGCTATAAATATTAGAAGTATTCCAGCAACAAGAGAAAGTCTACTTTTCATCTTTTTCTCCCAACAGTAAGATTTTTAATTCATTATCTCAAAGATTAGTATTTATTTCAAAGGAATGATGTAAAATATTCTGATAACAAAACTGCGAAGGAGAGTTATGGGTAGATTAAGATTCCTAAATGCAGGTGAGTCCCACGGACCTGCTTTGACGGCTATTATAGAAGGGATTCCTTCTAATCTTGAGATATCATCTGATTATATCAACCGTCAGCTTGAGAGGAGACAGCAAGGCTATGGCCGTGGCGGAAGAATGAAAATAGAAAAGGACAGGGTTGAGATACTGTCAGGAGTTAGATTTGGGAAAACATTAGGCTCTCCCATAACCCTGATGATAAAAAATAGGGACTGGGAAAACTGGACAGAAGTTATGGCGGTAGAAGGAGAACCTACTGAGAAAAGAGAAATTACTAATCCCAGGCCTGGGCATGCAGACCTCGTTGGTGGAATAAAATACGGATTTGAGGATTTGAGAAATGTCTTGGAAAGGGCAAGTGCAAGGGAAACAACAACAAGGGTTGCTGTTGGAGCTGTATGTAGGAAGCTGTTGGAAGATTTAGGAATAAAGATTGGCAGTTATGTAATTTCCATAGGAGAGTTGTCTGTTGAAGAGCTGATAAGGGATATACCCCTTGAACGCAGATTTGAGAAAGCAGAAAAATCAGTGGTGAGAACACCTGTTCCAGAAGAAGACGAAAAGTTTAAAAAACTGATAGATATGGCGAAACAGGAGGGGGAAAGTCTTGGAGGTGTTTTTGAAGTTTTTGCTATAGGTGTTCCTCCGGGAATAGGTTCTTACGTTCAATGGGATAGAAGAATAGACGGGAAGATTGCTCAGGCATTTATGAGTATTCAGGCCATAAAAGGCGTTGAGATAGGAGAGGGTTTCAGACTGGCACGGAAGTTTGGCTCACAAGCACATGACGAAATATTCTGGGAAAAGGAAAGAGGATTTTATCACAGAACGAACAAAGCAGGAGGAATAGAAGGAGGGATGACAAATGGAGAGCCTGTAATAGTCAGGGCGGCAATGAAGCCTATTCCTACACTTATGAGAAAAAAATCTCTCCACTCTGTAAACATAAAAACAAAACAGCCCTTTGATGCGGCAAAAGAACGGTCTGATGTTACTGCTGTTCCAGCGGCAGCAGTTGTTGGAGAAGCTATGCTTGCTATTGTTTTAGCTGATGCACTTCTTGAAAAGTTTGGCAACGATAACTGGGAAGAAATTAAAAAAAGAGTGGAAGAATACAGAAAGTGTGTTAGAGAGTTTTAGTTTACACTGTTAGTAAATTTTTGATATAATAATCAGAGTTTGTGAAATCAAAACACCTAATAGTGGAGGAAGCTTTGGAAGGGTTCTATACTCATCACATACTGATGGCACTACTTGTTTTAGTTGTAATTCCTGCTGCATTTTCTGTTGTTGCAAAAAAGCCGTCACTTGTTCCAACTCCTGTTCAGAACCTTTTTGAAATGTATATAGAATTTGTTGATAATATGCTCAAAGAGCAGATGGGTAAAGAAGGTAGAAAGTTTTTTCCTTTAGTTGCAGGTCTTGGATTGTTTATATTTTTTGGTAATCTTCTTGGAATGATACCTGGATTTGAATCTTATACTGCTAACATAAATACAACTTTAGCATTAGCTTTGATGGTATTTGTGCTTTATAACTATTTAGGCTTTAAAAAACACGGAATTTCTTACTTGAAGCATTTTATGGGACCTATTCCTGCTGCAGCTCCCATATTTTTCGTAATAGAAGTTATATCCCACATAAGCAGACCAATAACCTTAGCTCTTCGTTTGTTTGCAAACATGACAGGTGGAGAGCTTATAACAGTTGTTTTAATAATGCTTGTTCCCCTTCTTATTCCCTTGCCCATAATGGTTGTTCACCTTATTGCAGTATTTTTACAGACATATGTATTTATGATACTGACTACTGTTTACATAGCTGGAGCTCTTGTTGAGGAAGCTCACTAAAGGAGACTGCGATGGACATAAACAAAATTCTGGTCTGTGTTGACCTTACGCCATTATCTCTTAAAGCATTAGAGTGGGCGAAGTTTTTAGCCCAGAAGCTCGGTGCAGAATTAGTTGTGTTTCACGAATTAGAAGATGTTTACACAATGATAAAAACAAGTGCATCTTTCGGAATGCCTGCATCTCCAGACCTTAGGGAGAAGGCAGAGAAAAGTGTTGTAGATAAACTTACTCCTCTGTTGAAAGGTTGTGAAAACTACAAATTAATAATAGAGGCAAAAGGAAAAACAGCAGATAGACTTATAGAAGTTGTAAATGATGAAAACCCCCAGCTTACAGTTATTACAATAGAATATGAAAGAGTTGTAACAAAATTGAATTCGCAAGTATTGGTAATAAAATAAAATACAGAAGGAGGTTTTTACAGTAATGAAGAAATACTCTACAGTTTTCCTGATGCTCTTAATGGTTGCAGGAGCTTTATCATCTGCTTTTGCAGGAGATGGTTCTGATGCCCTTGCAAAAGCTGTATTTTACGGTGGTGTTGCAATTGGTGCTGGTGTTGCAATTGGTGCTGCTGCAGGTGGTGGTGCTGCTGGATTAGGTAACGCTATAAGAGGGGTTTTAGAGGGAATGGCAAGAAATCCAAACATGGGTGGAAAACTCCTTACAACAATGTTTATTGGTATGGCATTGATAGAAACATTTGTCCTCTATGGACTACTTATTGCAATTATATTCATCTTTACAGGAATATTTGACGCCAAGTTTTTAGGACATTAACAGTATTTGATAAACCATTATAGAGGGCATGTATCTCTTTATGCATACAGCCCTCTTTTATTTTTTAATAAGGAGGTAAGAAATGTCAGGTAAAGTGCAAAATAGAATATCTAACAAAAAAAGAAAGAGAACTTCAGGATTTTTAGCAAGGAAAAGAACAAAATCTGGAAGAAAGATACTTGCAAGGAGAAGGGCTAAAGGAAGAAAAAGATTGGCTGCTTAATAAATGGAAACTCTGAAAAACATAGAAATAAAGAATTTACTCAAATCTGGTAATGTGATAAAAACAGAGCATCTTGTTGTTATCTTTGATAAAAATAGCTTAAGGAAACCAAGATTTGCTTTTATCGTTTCAAAAAGGTTTTCAAAAAAAGCTGTTGAAAGAAATAGGGCAAAAAGAGTGTTAAGGGAAGCTCTTAGACTGTATGGAACAGAGCTTAAGAATGTAGCTTGTGATATTATACTGATACCTAAGAAAAATATGTTGAACATAAAGGTCTGGCAGTTAAAACCTGATGTCCACTACCTGGTAGAAAAGTTAAAAAAATGCTAAAGAATTTTATTGTTAAGTTACTGAGATTGTATCAAAAGTTTATTTCGCCCCTTTATCCGGCGAGTTGCCGTTATTATCCGACATGCTCCCAATACAGTATAGAAGCAGTGGAAAAGTATGGTGTGTTTAAAGGAATGTTAAAGTCTATCTGGAGAGTGCTTAGATGTAACCCTTTCTCCAGAGGGGGTATAGATAAACCTTAAGAGAGGTTGTAAATGAATCAAGAAACAGACCTTCAGAAAAGAATGCTTATATTTTTCGTTGTTGTTGCAGTGTTGATGATAGGATACTCTGTGTTGAGTTCCTATTATTTTTCAGAGGAAAAACTTGTTGCTACAAACTCAGATAATCAGACATTTCAAAAAAAACAGGAGGTAGAATCCTCTAAACAAAAAAATCCAAGGGGGCAAAATGTTCTGTCTTATGCAGGAGGAAGTTATAATCTGTTAATGGGAAGTAAAAGGGTAAATTCTGATGATTTAAAAAATCTTATAACAGTAAAAACAAACTTTGGAGAGGTCAAGTTTTCAAAAATTGGAGGAAGAATAGTTTCAATTTATGTAGATAAATATAAAACAGACATAATTAGTGAGTTTGCGAAAAATAACAGAATATTTCCTACAGAAATAATAACCACAAACCCTTCGTTGACAGCACTTGTGAATTTTTCAGAGTATAACTTCAGGAAAGAGGGGAATAGTTATATATTTTCTTTAGAAAAGGAAGGTATAAAAATAGAAAAAAAATTTACATTTGAGAATTCTGTTTTCTCTATTGATATTAAAACAGAAGGTCTGGAAAAAGAAGGGCTGGCTATAGTAAATGGTATAGTTCTTACAGAGAATACCAGTGCCTTTGGACACTCTGGAGCTATAATAAAAACTGACAAAGAGCTTATAAAAATAGATGCAGACATAGACAGGGAACAGGTTATAAGGGGAAACATACTTTGGGCAGGAGAAGAAAATAAATATTTTATACAGCTTTTAGCTACTAAAAATGGTTTCAATGCAACACATGTGATACCTGTAGCTAAGGAAAAAACAGTTGTCATATCTGAGATTCCTACCAACTTGGAAGGATTTTTCTTCGGAGGACCCAAACTTTACTCCCTTTTAGAATCTATATCTGAAAAGTATAAAAAAATCTGGGGAAAGGATTTAGCACTACAGGACAGTGTTGATTTTGGATTTTTTGGAATACTTGGAAAACCTCTTTTTATTGTTCTCCACTTCTTCTATAACTACACCCACAACTGGGGAATTGCAATAATTCTGCTTACTGTTGTTATCAGAATTCTGTTTTTCCCTCTAAATCACAAAAGCCTAAAAGCAATGAAAAAGATGGCAGATCTTGCCCCTGAGATAAAGAAACTCCAGAAGAAATATAAAGATGACCCTCAAAAACTTCAGCAGGAGATGATGAAACTGTATGCAGAGCATGGGGCAAATCCAATGTCAGGATGCCTCCCTATAATCGTTCAGATACCTGTTTTTATTGCCCTTTACAATGTTCTTATGGTAACTGTTGAGCTGAAAAATGCACCATTTATGCTCTGGATAACAGACCTATCCTCTAAAGACCCTTACTACATTCTTCCTATACTTATGGGTCTTTCAATGATAGCCCAGCAGTGGATTACCCCTTCTTCAGATAAAAATCAGAAGATGATTATGTATATAATGGCTGTTGTATTTACCTTTATGTTTATGAACTTCCCATCAGGACTTGTTTTATACTGGCTTACGAATAATATATTAGGACTGGCTCAAAGTTATATCATCAACAAAAGTATGGGAAGATATAAGAAATCTTAAGTTATGTATGAAAAAGATACAATAGTTGCCAATGCAACACCGCTTATTCCTTCAGCTGTAGGTATAGTAAGGATAAGCGGTGAAAAAGCTCTTCAAATAGGTAAAAAGCTGTTTACCCTTCCAGAAAAAGTAGAGGAAAGGAAAGCCTACTACGGCAAAATAAAGGACAGGAAGGATGAAGTTATAGATGAGGGATTACTGCTGTTTTTTAAGGCTCCCCGGAGCTTTACTGGTGAAGATGTAGTGGAAATCTACCCTCACGGCAGTGTCCCGGTAATAAGGAAGATACTTCAGGAAGCTGTATATTTTGGAGCAAGATTAGCCCAGCCGGGAGAATTTACCAAGAGAGCTTTTTTCAATGGTAAGATAGACCTGACGCAAGCAGAAGCTATAGCTGAACTGATAGAAGCAAAAACAGAAAAGGCGACAAAAGCAGCTGTTAACATTCTTGAAGGAAAACTATCAAAAAAGATAAACCAGCTTAGAGAAGAACTTATCCATCTGATTTCACTTATTGAAGCAGAAATAAACTTTCCAGAAGATGTTGAGGAGATAGAAGAGAAAACTGTTAAAGAAATTTTAAAATCTGTTATTGGCAGAATAAAGGAGCTTATAAAGACCTATAGAAAAGGAGAAATAATAAGAGAGGGGATTAAGTTAGCCATCGTTGGAAAGCCTAATGTGGGAAAGTCTTCCCTTTTCAATGCTCTTGTCGGATACGAGAGGGCTATTGTCTCAGAATTTGAAGGAACAACGAGAGACTTTTTAGAAGAGAGTCTTTCAATAAACGGAATACCTGTTAAGCTTCTTGACACTGCTGGAATAAGGGAAACAGAGAACAAAGTAGAAAAGATAGGCATAGAAAAAGCAATACAAAAGATTGAAGAAGCAGACATTGTTCTGTTTGTTTTTGATTTAAGCAGCGGTATAACAGAAGAAGACATCCAGATTTATGAAAAAATAAAAAATAAAAATCCCATAATAGTCGGAAATAAACTTGACTTGGCACTTGATAAAAACGATGAAAAGTATTATTTTAATGATGTAATACCTGTTAGTAGCAAGACATTACAAAACTTAGACCAATTAGAGGAGAAAATCCTTCAAAAACTAAATCTTTTGGAAGAAACAGATACAGATATTTATATCAATTTAAGGCATTATGAGTTATTAAAAAAGGCACAAAAGGTTTTAGAGGGAGTTTTAAAAAACATTAAATACTTAATGTCAAATAAGGAAATACTTATGCTTGAAATCTCAGAAGCGTTAAAAGCTCTTGAGGAAATTACAGGGGAAATTACAACAGAAGATATCCTTGGGAACATATTCAGTAAATTCTGTATAGGAAAATAAAAACAATTAGAGGAGGTTTATATAAATCATGGCAACCACAGCGTTATCTGTTGAAGAACTGAAAAAAATGACCCTTCAGGAACTTCAAAAACTTGGAAAAGAGATAGGACTTCAGAGAACAACAGGTCTGAAAAAACAGGAGCTTATAGCAAGAATTTTAGAAAAAAAAGCTCAGGAAGAAGGGCTGAACTTTATAAGAGGAGTGTTAGAAGTTCTACCTGAAGGATACGGCTTTATAAGGTCTATAGAAAACAATTATGCTCCCCACTCTTCTGACATATATGTATCACCCTCGCAGATAAAGAAATTTGGTTTGAGAACAGGGGATTACATAATAGGAATAGCGAGACTTCCAAAGGATAATGAAAAATACAGAGCTTTAATAAAAATAGAAGCTGTCAATACTGTAGAACCAGAAGTGGCAAAAAAAAGACCACGATTTGATACTTTGACTCCTTACCATCCAACAGAAAGATTTAATTTAGAATACGACCCATCAGATTTGTCAACAAGGGTAGTCAGTCTAATAACACCTATAGGAAAAGGACAGAGGGGACTTATCGTTGCTCCACCAAAAGCAGGAAAAACTGTTCTGATTCAAAGACTTGCAAAAGCACTGATAAAAAACCATCCAGAAACACATCTGATAATACTCCTGATAGACGAAAGGCCAGAAGAAGTTACAGAGATGAGAAGAATAGTGGGAGAAGGAGCAGAAGTTGTTGCCTCAACATTTGATGAGCCGCCGGAGAGGCATATGCACGTTGCAGAGCTTATTATAGAAAGGGCAAAAAGATTAGTTGAACTGGGACAGGATGTTGTTATACTCCTTGACTCTATGACAAGACTTGCAAGAGCATCAAACGCCATAACACCGCCTTCAGGTAGAGTTTTATCTGGTGGTCTTGAAGCAACAGCCCTCCAGAGGCCTAAAAAATTCTTCGGAGCTGCGAGGAACATAGAAGAAGGGGGAAGTTTAACAATACTTGCAACAGCACTTGTTGAAACAGGTTCAAAGATGGATGACGTAATATTTGAGGAGTTCAAAGGAACAGGAAATATGGAGCTTTACCTTGACAGGAGACTGATGGAAAGAAGAATATTCCCTGCTATAAACATACCAAAATCCGGTACAAGAAAAGAAGAACTGTTAGTGGAAGAATGGGAACTTCAGAGACTGTGGATACTGAGAAAGTTTCTCTCCACAATGGATGAGGTAGAAGCAATGGAGTTTCTCCTCAGTAAACTGTCCAAATTCAAGACAAACGAGGAATTTCTCAAATCTATGAACACTTGATAAAAATTTCTGCAAATAATAAAATATACGTTTGCCTGATTTTTCTTCAGGTATATATTAAATGGAAAAGGAGGTATTGAGTTGAAAAAAGATATTCATCCAGAGCTTAAACTTACCCACTTTGTTTGTGGTTGCGGAAATGAGTTTGACCTGCTTTCAACAAAAGGTGGAACAGTTTACCTTGAAGTGTGTAACCAGTGTCATCCATTTTACACAGGTAAACTGAGAATAAAGCCATTTTTCCTTGAGATAAAAGGAGAAGCTGTTCAAGAAAGTAAGTAATGCTAAATAGACATATTGTAGATAAGCTTGAAAAGTTAGAAGAAAAACTGAAAAAGTTAGAGGCAGAGCTTTCTAACCCTGAAGTATTAAAAGACCAGAGAAAACTACAGCAGGTAGCAAAAGAACACAAAGAAGCAGAACAGCTGTATAAACTATACAGAGAGTATAAGCAGGTAGAAAAAGACATAAAAGAAGCTAAATCCCTCCTTAACTCTCCCGATGAGGAGATGAGAATTTTAGCAGAAGAAGAGCTGAAAAATCTTCAGGAAAAGAAAGAAAAGTTAGAAAAAGACATACAACTTCAGCTCCTACCTAAAGACCCTAACGATGAAAAAAATGTAATATTAGAGATAAGACAGGGAGCAGGAGGAGAAGAGGCAGCTCTTTTTGCAGCAGAGCTGTTCAGGATGTATCAGAGGTATGCAGAGAGACACGGGTGGAAGGTTGAAGTCCTCAGTATGCATCCCACTGACAGGGGAGGTATAAAGGAAGTTATAGCTCTTATAAAAGGTAAGGGAGCTTACTCAAGGCTGAAGTTTGAAAGCGGTGTTCACAGGGTTCAGAGAGTTCCAGAAACAGAAAGTTCAGGAAGAATACATACATCAACAGCAACTGTTGCTGTTTTGCCCGAAGCTGAAGAAGTAGATGTGGAGATAAAACCGGAAGAGCTGAAAATAGAAACAATGAGGGCATCAGGAGCCGGGGGACAGCACGTTAACACAACAGATTCAGCTGTCAGAATAACCCACATTCCTACAGGAATTGTTGTTAGCTGTCAGGATGAAAGGTCTCAGCTCCAGAACAGAGCAAAGGCAATGCAGATTTTAAGGGCAAGGCTGAAGGATTACTATGATAGATTAGAAAGACAGAAGATAGAAAAAGAGAGAAGGTCTCAGGTAGGAACAGGAGACAGGTCAGAGAAGATAAGAACTTACAACTTTCCACAAAACAGAGTAACAGACCACCGTATTGGATACACCTCCCACAGGATACACGAGATTTTAGACGGGGATTTAGACGAGATAATAGACAGACTGATAGCAAAGGAGCAGGAACAGAAACTGTTAGCAATAGAAAATCAGTGATAGGCGCCCGTAGCTCAACTGGATAGAGCACGTGACTACGGATCACGAGGTTGCAGGTTCGACTCCTGCCGGGCGCGCCAGACAAAAATCATAAAAATTTCTGCATAATCAGTTTAAATTTTATCCAAAAACAGGAAGGTTAGTGATGGATATACTGATTTCAGCTTTTGTTTTGCTTTCTGCAAATATACAGACATCAGAGAATAAGGACTGTTTCCAGATAGATGTGTGTGCCTGCAGAGGAAACAGCTGTATGATATTCCCAACAACATGTGTTCCAGAAAACTGGAAGATAGAAGACTTCACAAAGTGTGAAAACAGACCTGATAAGATAAAGATACCAACCCACTGAAAATGGTATAATATCTATGTATGGGGTCGTAGCTCAGCTGGGAGAGCGTTGCCTCGGCATGGCAAAGGTCGCGGGTTCGAATCCCGCCGACTCCATTAATCTTTAATGTATTTCTTCTCTAACCAGTCTATAACAAAGGCAAGAACAACAAATGTTCCACCAATTGCAGTGCCAACAATCATCTTGGAAATCCCTTCTAACCCAAAAAGGTCTGTCAGTGTGGGAGCTCCAAATGTTGGACCATGAAGAAAAGAGTTGTGATAAACAGGATATAAAACTGTAAAAATAATCCCTCCTATAACGCCGGAAACAATACCAAGAAAAGCATCCATTCTCCCCTCCCCTACAGCTTCAGGCATACTACCGGGACAGTACCCTACAATAACCATTCCTGTTCCAAATACAAGCCCACCAAGGGCAACGCCAACGGGATAAAAAGGTTTTATATGAAACTGCAGCAGTCCAAAATGTTCTCCTGTGTAGATAAGAATAGCTCCAACACCCATAGCAATCAAAAGGGCTTTAGGTATAGTTAAATCCTTCAGAAGGAATGCCCCAACAACCTTAGACAGTCTATCTAAAAATCCCAGCTGCATTATAGCACCAAAAATCATCCCAAGAAAAAACACCTTCAGCATTATCTGTACCTCCTTCTGTAAATCAGATTGGCAGTGATTAAACCTCCAGCAAAGGCAAAGATACCAAACAGCAGTGAGCTGACAGCAAGCTGCATCCCACCGCTAAACATATGTCCTGACGTGCATCCTCCTGCCATTCTCGCACCAAAAATCAGTAAAAATCCCCCTAAAAATGCAAACAGTATTCTGGATTTCCTTCCTAGATTCAGCCTGTTTTCCCAGTAAACAGGTGTAAATGTAAGTCTGAATGTTCTTGTAAGGAGTGAGGTGATAACAGCACCAACAAATCCACCAGCTAAAAACCACAGTTCCCATCTTCCAGCTTTCTCAATCTCTGGTAAATATTCGTTGTTAATTACAGGAAACAGAAGGTTTCCCAAATATGGAAATGCTGTTGATGCACCGATAGGTCTGTGCTCAACAATAAAGACTATAAAATTAATAAGAGCAAGAAAAAATCCAGCCCAGAACCAGTTGATAACAGGTTTTTCTTTCATTCTTAACCTCTGAGTTAGTTTTTTCTAACTAACATACCAGAAAATCTTTATTTTCTGTTTTTGCTTTATAAATAAGGGAATTTAGAAATTTGATATAATCTAAAAAAAAGCGAGGAGAAGATACTGATGAGGGCATCTTCCTACTTTATTCCAACTCTAAAGGAAGCACCTGCTGAGGCAGAGGTTCCCAGTCATATATTTCTAATCAGAGGAGGTTTTATAAGACAGTTAGCAGCAGGATTATACGAATATTTACCTTTAGGATACAGGGTTTTAAAAAAGATAGAAAACATAGTGAGAAAACATATGGACAGGGCTGGAGCTCTTGAAGTTTTACTGCCGATTTTAACACCTTCAGAGCTGTGGCAGGAAACAGGCCGATGGGATGTTTATGGAAAGGAACTGTTTAGAGTTGAAGACAGAAAAGGAAGGATGTTTGCCCTTGGACCAACCCACGAAGAGACAATCACAGACCTCGTAAGAAAGAATATCCGTTCTTACAAAGACCTTCCAAAAAATTTCTACCAGATACAGACAAAGTTCAGAGATGAAGCAAGACCCAGATACGGTCTGATAAGGGGAAGGGAGTTTATTATGAAAGATGCCTACTCGTTTGATGTTTCAGAGGAGATGGCAGTAAAGTCTTACAATCTGATGAAAGAAACATACAGAAAGATATTTGATGAGCTTGGACTTGACTACCTTATGGTTGAGGCTGATACAGGAGCAATAGGAGGGAAATACTCCCACGAATTTGTAGTGAAGGTTCCAAATGGTGAAGCACATATCGTTTACTGTGAAAAATGTGGTTATGCTGCAAATGTTGAGGCAGCAAAGTATGAGTTTGAGCTTGATAAACTACCTCCAGAGGAAGAAAAACCTTTAGAGAAAGTTCACACTCCAGGTGTTTCATCTGTTACAGATGTGGCACAGTTTCTCGGTGTTGATGAAAAGAAGATAGTTAAAACGCTGGTGTATATATTAGATGATGGAACAGCTGTTGCAGTTCTTATCAGGGGAGATAGAGAGCTGAATGAGACAAAGCTGATAAACTACTTCAATGTGTTAGATGCTCATCTTGCTTCTTCTGAAGAGTTAGAAAAACTAAACATAGTTGAGGGATTTGTTGGTCCCATTGGTCTTGATATCCCTGTCTATGCAGATATTTCTGTAAAAGACCTTCACAATTTTGTTGTAGGAGCAAACGAAAAAGATTACCACTACATAAACGTAAACATACCCAGAGATTTTAAGCCTGTTGAGTTTGTGGATTTCTCAACAGCAAGGGAAGGAGACCCGTGTCCTGTATGCAAAGCTCCTTTAAAAGAAACAACAGGTCTTGAGGTAGGTCATATATTTCTCCTTGGAACAAAATACTCTGAAGCTATGAAAGCTTACTTTGTAGATAGAGACGGTAGAGAGAAGCCTATTATTATGGGCTGCTATGGAATTGGAGTAAGCAGACTGATGGCAGCAGCAGTTGAGCAGAGCCACGACGAGAACGGAATTATATGGCCTGAAAGCATCGCCCCATTTAAACTACACATACTTGCATTGAACATAAAAGATAGTCAGATTAAAGATGTAGCAGAACAGCTTTACCAGAAAGCTCTTGGTATGGGAATAGAAGTGCTTTATGACGATAGGGATATTTCTCCCGGAGCAAAGTTTAAAGATGCAGACCTTATAGGGATACCTTACAGGATAGTTGTTGGGAAAAAGGTAAAAGAAGGAAAAGTAGAACTTCAAAAGAGAGGAGCAGAAGAAAAAGAAGAGATAAAAATAACTGATGTGGAAGGGTTTCTCCAGAAACTCCAATAGGTTAAAAATGGAAGATTTCATTTATCAGCTTTCAAAGGAGATACTGTCAGACCTGTCTTTAGATAAAATGCTCCTTAATGTATCAGATAAGATAAAGGATTACATTGGAGCAGAAAGGGCATCCCTTTTTGTTTATGACCCTGAGAGAAACAGCCTTAACTCTGTTGTCCTCCTTGCAGATTCAGGAAAAATAAAGAACGTTCAGATACCTGTTGCAAAGGAGAGTATAGCAGGATTTACAGCAATTTCAGGAAGAACAGTGAACATAAAAGATGTTCACGACTTTGAAGAACTCAGAAAGATAGACCCCCAGCTGAGATACCACAGCCCATGGGTTTACATACCTGACGTAAAAACTACCTCAATGATTTCTATTCCTGTAAAAAAGGATGGAAAACTCCTTGGTGTTTTTCAGGCAATAAACAAGGAGGGTGGATTTACCCAGGAAGACGAGAAGGTATTAGAGAAACTCAGCCCACTTATAGCAATAGCTATTGAAAGAGCACTGTTTATAAACAGATTAGAGATGCTCAGAGCTACTGAAAAAACAATTTTAGATAATATAATGGAAGGAGTTGTGCTTGTTGACCTTGATTTGAGGATAAAGGAGATGAATGCGTCATTTATAGAAATGTTAGGCTATAGGTATTCTGAAGAAGAGCTTTTAGGAGCAGACATAACAAAATTTATTCCTGCCCTCAAAGAATACAGAAAAAAGTTAGAGTTTGCTGTTGAAAATGAGATTTCAGAGGAAATCTTTATAGGTATGATGAGAATAAAAATCATACCTGTAGAATGGAATTGCCTTCACAAAAAGGAGATTAAATATATAGCACTGATATTCAGTTTTCCGGTAGGTAGAGTATGAGAGTAAAGATAAAAAGGGCTTCTCCAGAGGTCAGCTTTATTGACCTGATAATAGAGAGACTGGGGCTTTCAACAGAGGAGATTCAAAAGTTCCAGCAAAAGGCAAAAGAGCAGAAGAAAAGCCTCCTTCAGATACTTATAGAGCAGGGATATTCAGAAGAGGAAATAGCAAAAATAAAGGCAGATTACTTTGGATATAAATTTGAAAAACTGACAAACTATGTTCCCCCTGAGGATATCGTAAACATATTCAGTAAGGATTTTCTGAAAGAGAGGTTAATCCTTCCCCTGAGCTATCAAGGTGGAATTCTCAAAATAGCAATGGTTGAGCCTACAGACATTGTTAGCATAAATGAGGTGATAGAACGGCTCAAGTCCCACGGTATAGAGATAACAGAGGTGGACATAGTAGTAACAACAAAAAAACAGATATTAGAAAAGATAGAGCTGATTTTTGAGGAAAAGAAAAAGATAGAAGAGCTTCTTAACATATTAGAGTCAGAAAAAGATATACAGCTTGAAGAGATTGAAACAGAAGAAAAAATAACAGAAAAATCTTCCCCCATAATAGCCCTTGCGAACAAAATTATTGAAGATGCATACAGAAAAGGAGCATCAGACATACACATCCAGCCTACAGAAAACAGTTCTGTTATAAGGATGAGAATTGACGGAGACCTTACAGAATACCTCGTTCTTCCCAAGTATGCCCATGAGCCACTGATAACCCGTTATAAAATCATGTCAAATATGAAAATAGACGAAAAAAGAGTCCCACAGGATGCACGGATAAATTTTGAGAGATATAATCCCAGTATAAAAGTGGACTTAAGAGTATCAACTGTTCCCACTATTTACGGTGAAGACCTCGTTATGAGACTCCTCCTCAAGTCTGGAGCAATATTAGATTTAGAAAAGTTAGGATTTTCTGAAGAACATCTAAAACTCTACAGAGAGACCATCAGAAAACCATACGGTATTATCCTCCACGTAGGACCCACAGGTTCAGGGAAAACAACAACCCTTTACTCAGCACTTAAGGAGATAGATACACCAGAGAAAAAGATTATAACCGTTGAAGACCCTGTTGAGTATACCTTGGGAGGTTCTATAGTCCAGACAAGTATAAACCCATTGGCTGGCTATACATTTGCAAAGGCGATTAAGGCATTCCTCAGACACGACCCTGACGTTATGCTTGTTGGAGAGATAAGAGATTTGGAAACTGCAAGGATAGCCGTTGAAGCGTCTCTTACAGGACATTTAGTGTTTTCTACACTTCACACAAATGATGCTGTCTCAACCATAACAAGACTTGAGGAGATGGGAATAGAGAGTTATCTCCTCGCAGACTCACTGCTTCTTATATGTGCCCAAAGGCTTGTTAAGAAGGTATGCACAAACTGTAAAACTGAGTATAAACCTTCAAAAAAAGAAGAAATAGTTATAAAAAATGCAGGATTTGAGATAGATGAAAATACAAGATTATACAAAGGTCTTGGATGTAAGATGTGTAATTTTACAGGTTACAGGGGAAGAACAGGAATTCACGAACTGCTGAAGGTAGATGACGAGATAAAAAGTATGCTGATAGAAAGGAGAGGAACAGATGAGATAAAAGACATTGCCCTAAAAAAAGGAATGAAAACCCTCAGGCAGGATGCTGTCCTGAAGGCTCTGTCAGGAATAACGACGATTGACGAGGTAATAAGGGTAACAATAGAATAATCAAACATTAAATCTAAAATGTATCACATCTCCATCCTGAACTACATAATCTTTTCCTTCTATACGGAGAATTCCTGACTCTTTTGCTTTTTGCAAAGACCCTACCTTTATTAAGTCCTCGTAATTTATCACCTCTGCTGCTATAAATCCCCTCTCAAAGTCTGAATGGATTTCACCTGCAGCCTGAGGGGCTTTTGTCCCTTTTTTTATAGTCCATGCCCTTGCTTCCTTTTCTCCTGCTGTGAAATATGTAATAAGGTCAAGAAGTCGGTATCCTGTTTTTATCATTCTGCTCAGTCCCGGTTCAGAAAGACCGTAAGCCTCCAATATTTCTTTCCTTTCTTCCTTAGGCAGTTCTACAATCTCCTGCTCCACCTTTCCGCACAGCACTACTACGGGAGCCCCTTCTTTCTCTGCTTTTTCTTTTAGCTGCTGGACATAAGGATTTCCCTCTCCTTCTGGCAGGTATTCCTCATCTATGTTCGCCACGTACATAACAGGTTTTATAGTCAGGGGAAAGATTGTTTTTTTCATGTAATCTATCTCTTCCTCTTCAAACTGGGAGAGATTTGTCCTCAGGGGCTGGAGCTGCTGTAAAACATCTTTTGCCTTTTCTAAAACCTGAACCTCAAACTTTGCCTTTTTGTCCCCTGATTTTGCTGGCTTTAAAACCTTTTCTAATCTTTTTTCAACTGTCTGAAGGTCTGCAAGAATGAGCTCTGTTTCAATAATCTCTGCATCTCTGACAGGATTAACGCTACCTTCAACATGAACAACGTCTTCATCCTCAAAGCATCTTACAACATGTGCAATGGCAGAGACATTTCTAATATTTGATAAAAACTGATTACCTAAACCTTCTCCTTTACTTGCTCCCTTTACAAGCCCTGCAATGTCAACAAACTCAATGGTGGCAGGGATAATCTTCTTAGAGTTTTCAATCTGGGCTAACTTTTCTAACCTTTCATCTGGGACATCAACAATTCCCACATTTGGGTCAATTGTGCAGAAAGGGTAGTTAGCTACGCCAGCTTTGGCAGTTTCTGTCAGTGCATTAAATATGGTGGATTTTCCAACATTAGGAAGACCTACTATTCCAATGTTTAGCTTCATCTTTCCTCCTGAAAGATTTTTCACAAAAAGTTATGATATATAACAAAATTTTCAAACAGAAGCTGTTTCTTCTGTGGTTTCTTTCTCTTCAGAGAATATCTTTTTCAACCTTCTGTATGCATCAATTTTGTTGCTGAACAGAGCAACTCTTCTTTCTTCAGGTTTTTCAAAAATGATAAACACCTGATGTTTCCTGAAAGGTTTCACCACAAGGTCAAACTTTGTTCCATCTATATATCCGCTTACCCATATCTCTCTGTTTTTATCATAAATAAATATCTCGTATCCGTTCTCTTCACTCACCTTTTTCAAAAATTTCGTTATCTTTTCCATCATTCCTCCTGCTTCGTTTCTGTCTGTCTGCTTTTTTTTATGGCAGGTCTGATTCTCATATATACTAAGAAAACCATCGTCCCAACATATATGAGAAACATCAAAAATATAAGCCATTTCATAATATGCTCCAATCTTTTGTTTATAATAGATACTTAATTATATCAGGAGAGAGGGCATTGAAGGGTTTTATTTCTGTAGAAAATCTTACTGTTGTAGGTATTGTTTTGGGAATTGTTGCAGGTATTTACCTGCCTGAGCTTATGCTCAGTCTGAAAGTTGTGGGAGATACTTTTTTAAGTCTATTGAAGATGATTGTTATTCCTCTAATATTTGTATCTATCTTTGTCAGTATTGCTTCCCTTTCTTCCCTTGACGACCTGAAAGATATGGGAATTAAAGCTTTGATTTATTACTTTTCAACTACTGCTTTGGCAGTTCTGACAGGTCTTGTTGTTACTAATCTTATTCATTTCTCTCCGGAAGGGATTAAGCATTCAGAAGAAACTGTAAAGGTAAACGATTTTACGTTAGAGAGCTTTATGGATAACCTTATACCTTCCAACATTTTTGAAAGTTTTGCAGAGGGGAAAGCAATACATGTTATTCTGTTTGCTATTTTGTTTGCTGTAGCTGTTGTTGGCCTGTCTAATGCAAAAAGGGAAACAGTGGTAAGATTTTTTGACGGTTCAAACGATGCATTTATGAAGATTGCAAAATGGATTATAGCCCTTACTCCTGTTGGTGTTTTTTCTCTTATCGGTTATGTGGTTGCAGACAAAGGCATTGGTGTTATCTTCTCACTGTGGCAGTATGTTGTTGCTGTTATTGGTGCAATCCTGATACATGCCTTTATTAATCTCCCTGTTATAGCTTACATATTTGGAAGGTTTAATCCATTTTCTTACATGAAAAAGGTCAGAGAGGCTCTGTTAGTTGCATTTTCTACATGTTCTTCCTCGGCTACTCTTCCTGTATCCCTTGAGGTCTCAACAGAAAAAGGAAAGGTTGACAAGAAGGTGGCAGGATTTGTCCTTCCCCTTGGAGCTACTGTCAATATGGACGGGACAGCCCTTTATGAAGCTGTTGCAGCCATCTTTATTGCTTCTGTTTTTGGTGTGGAGCTTACCCTTTTTCAGCAGGTTATTATCTTTATTACTGCAACCCTTGCTGCTGTTGGTGCTGCCAGTATTCCTTCTGCTGGACTGGTTACAATGACCCTCGTGTTTTCTGCTGTTGGACTGCCTTTAGAGGGGATAGCTATCATAATAGCTGTTGACAGATTTTTGGATATGTTCAGAACAGCAACAAATGTATGGGGAGACCTGATAGGAGCGAAAATTATCTCAAGGTTTATCAATGGTTGAAAATCTGTTTTCTGTGGTGCTGTTTTTTTCACTGGGATATCTGCTGAGAAAGGTAGGCATATTCAGTGAGAAAGATTCTGACCTGCTGATAAAGTTTATCATATATGTGGCTTTTCCTTCCCTTGTGGTTTACAACATATACCATCTCCAGCTAAGTAGCTCTGTTTTGTGGATTGTTATTTTAGGATGGGGAGTTATCGTTTTTTCCATTGTGCTGTCTTTTTTTGTCGGTAGAATGCTGAATCTTTCAAAACCGGTTCTTGCATCTTTTGTGATGATGTCCTCTTTTGGTAATACTTCCTTTTTAGGTTTTCCTTTTCAGCTTGCCCTACTGGGAGAAGAAGGTCTCAGATATGCAGTGGTTTTTGACCAGCTTGCTTCATTTCTTCCTGTTTCTCTCCTGTCTCCTTTTATACTGTCCTACGGACAGGGGAAGAAGGTAAGTTTAGACCTGAAGAAGGTTATTACCTTTCCTCCATTTATTGCTGTTGTTTTTTCCTTTCTGATAAAAGGTTTTTCTGTTCCTGATTTTGTTTTAGGCAGTTTAAAATCCCTAGGAATGACTGTTATTCCCCTTGCCCTTTTTTCTGTGGGGGTTAATCTGAGATTTTCAAAAGTGAAAGACAGACTGAGGGATATATCTGCCGTCATACTGATAAAAATGATTGTTGTTCCTGCTGTTTTTCTTGGTTTTCTCTTGTTTGTA
>JALSNI010000027.1 GCA_026987075.1 Persephonella sp.
AATACTCTAAACTTTTTTCCATACCATCACACGTAATTATGTAATCGTAAACTGTGCCACTGAGACCGTATTTGTCTGGTGAATTTATCCTGTCTATATACCAAGTAATAAATCCCGTTATCTCACTGTCTATAAATCTATCTTCTAACAGTAAAAAAATGGAAGTTATACTTGCTATATATGGGTTAAAGTGATTTACCTGCTCTATAGAAGCGTAATATTTCCAAATTTTTAAAGGAGGGGTCACCACACAGTTTTCTACCATCTATTACACACAAGTTTAAACTTTTTTATGCTCTCTTTTATTATAAAATAATAGTAATGTTTGTCTTCCATATCATAACTTTTTAGCCTGCATAAATTTTTAGGTATGGCAATAGGAATGTTGTTCAGTCCTTCCCTGTTTTCTAAAAGTATCTCTAATCTATCCCCTCTGTAAACAAAAGCAAATACTGTCTTTGAAAACCTGTTCAGATACGAGTAAAATGCATACATAGGTATCACATACAACTCCTTTTCAATAACTTTTTTCTCAGCATACCTTATAAAGTTTCTAATTGCTTTAGGATATAGTGGGATATCATACGGATGGGAATATATAAGCCGTATAGTTCGTCTGTTTACCACAAAATCTACTACAGAATAAAGCCATTTCTGAACATCTTCCTCTTTCATACCACTCTTCCACATCTCATAAAAAGAAGCATTTTTTCCATTAACCATTACTGGAAATGCATATAACTTATCACTTACCTTTTTGCCATTAAAAAATGTTTTATTGGGGAACGAACCAGAATCTCCTGTATAGTAATAAGCCACCATTCCTAACTCTTCAAGTATCTGTGCACTTACTGGCTGAGGAAATACTCCTATTGGAGCCGAATATTCTACTATTTTGTAGTTCAATACTTTTTCAAGACATTCGTTGTTAATTTTTATGTATCGTTTTATTTCTTCCCTTGTAAACTCTCCGTTTTTTAACTTTCTGGCAAACCAATTGTGTGCCCATCCACCGTGCGAACCTGTAATACCGTAAGGTTTGAGCATTTTTAGATATTTTTTACCTTTTCCACACGCATCAAAACCTAATCCATCCCCAGGTTTTTCCAAAAAATCTCCTGCTGTTACATGACTTGAATAGGTAAGGTGTTTACTGTAATACCCTTTTTTTATCATCATAGGAATTGATTTCCAATCAAGGCTGGAATCTATATGCCAGTTTATAACGAGGCCTCCTTTATTATCAGGAACATTTACTATGTAGGGAACTACAGCTACTTCGTGGAGAAAAAATCTAAGCATTGCCCTTAAAGGAAGGTCATCTGAATTTGCCTTTAAAAATCCAAGGGGTAGATTCACATAAAAGGAATGTCCCTTTCCAAAATCTCTGAGAGCCACACCAACATACTGTTTATTACCTACAACAACAGTGGCAAGGACATTTATATTTTCAGCCTCAATTTTGTTAAGAGCTACGGGATACGTTAAAATTCCGTACTTATATCCAGATAAGAAGTTATTTATAGTCTTTCCGGGAGGTATGTCTAAGTTTTTTAAAATCTCCCGTTTAAATCTAAATTTACCCAGACTGTAAGCTCTGTCTCTAAATTTTTTATACAGGCAGTAATTTACACCTGTTATGTGTGTAAAAAGTGGTTTTTCTCTATACAGATTGTTAATATCTTTCACTCCAGCATCGTAAACTACAAAAATATTTCCTCCAGATTTTACATAATCTGCAAACCAGTATTTAACATCTTCAGGCATAGATGTGGTAATTCTATCTGGGAGAATAACAGCCGGTACAAATTTAATTATTTCCTTAGGGTTTTTATTTAAAAGCTCAACAACATCTATGGTTTTAAAAGGTATTCCTTCTTCTTTTAGAACGCTTTTGTAAGCATTCAATACAGAAATACCTTTTTTGTCAAGGTTTAGAGAAAAGTAAACTAATAGAACATTAATAGACTTTTGGTTGTTCTCTCTATTGGTGCTAATATTTATTTTTATCAACATTAATGTTATCAGGAAAAGTATAATTACAAAAATAAAAATTTGTCTTTTTACTTTCATTATCTATACTACAAACCCCTTTAAATATCCTGCCTGTATATAACCAAATATACTAACATTACTATTTCCGGAGATAAAAACCTTATTTCCTATTACTGAAAAGTAACTATTCTCGTCCCCTACTTCTACATTTTCTAAATACACATCTCCATGACAAAAGATATTTCCTATGACTTTTACATTTTTGAGCTCTATCTTTTCGTCGGCAAATATATCTCCAACAATGAGCAAAGATTCATCAGCATGTATAACCACTTCTTTACCATACCTGTTTTCTCGAATTTCCCTTGACGGATTTTTTATCCTGTTTTTATTAGTACAGACGGGAAAACCAAACAGCCGCGTAAATCTAACCCCTTTTGCCAATTTTATTTCTTTTTTAGAAGCAGATGAGATACCTAAAATACAATCTTCCCCAAGCTGTATACTTCCTTGAGCATCTATCCATCTAACTATATGCACCCCCTTACCTAAAAAAATATCAGCATTAGATGCAACTGCTCTCAAAACTGAGTCCTCACCTATATACAGATTTCCTGTAGAAAGGATTTCTTTTTCAAAGTATGTTCCTTTTCTTATGTGGTTTTCCCCAAAGGAAACATAAACACAGTTTCTATACACAACAGAATTAATAAAATTTATCTTCCCAAACACAATAAGCTCTTCACGGGACAACTTTGCCTTTACCAGATTTTTATTTATAATAGTTGAGGAAAATATAACGTCAGATATTTTTTTCCTGAAAGAGTTTCCAAAATAAAAGGGGTCTTTTACATATTCCATATCTATTGATAGACTATTATTTCTAAACCCTAATATAAGTGTCAAAAATATAGGAATAAAGAGGAGTGAAACTCCTAAAAGCAGTATAACTTCTTTCATTTATGTATCTCCATACCTTTGAGTTTTATCCCAGATAGGATAATGCTTCTTTACCAGACCTATTAATGCATCTTTAAAACCAAGTAAAATGTAAAATGTATTAAAGAAAAAGTTAAAAAACAGTAAAGGTAAAAGTTTTGCTTTTGCTGGGGAGTCATCAAGAATAGCACCTGCAACCACTTGATAAAAAGGAGCAAAATTTCCAAAAGTTCCAATCATCATAGAAATTACCCAGAAGTAAGAGTAAGTGAGAATGTTTGCTTCACCAAGGAAAAATAAAGCTACAGCATCTAAAATACCTAAAAATAGGAATACTGGAACTAAATAAACCATTAAAAGCAAAATTCCATCTACCTTTTGAAAAAAAGACAGGTGTTTTGATGTAAGAAGTTTAAAAATATAAGAAAACATCACTTGGTTATGTCCTGTAGACCATCTCCTTATCTGTCTCCCACGGACAGACCAATCTTCAGGAGATTCCTCATAACATTCTGCTCTATTTGAATAAACAACTTCGTATCCATTCACATATAACCTAAATGTCAACTCTGTGTCTTCTGCTAAAATATTTTCTTTAAACCCTCCTGTTTTTACTACTAAATTTTTCCTAAAACCACCTACAGTTCCTCCATATTGAGGAATTAAATGAAGATTATATCTTGCCTGTTGGTCTACCTGATAGCCACCTATTCTTTCAAGTTCCAACAGTTTTGTCAATATATTTTTTCCAGAATTTACAGGTATAACCCGTCCCATAACAGCTCCAACCTTTGGATTTTTAAAATTCACCACAAGATTCCTTATCAAGTCCTTTGAAGGAAGGTAATCCGCATCAAACACAACAACTATCTCACCAGATGCAATCTTGAGACCATCATTCAAAGCCACTGGTTTGCCTCTGTTGCCTGTAGTCCTATGCATTACTTTAATGCTGATTTCTGGATTTTCTTTTTTAAATGTTTCAATTATTTCCCCTGTTTTATCTGTAGAATGGTCATTTATAACTACTATTTCATATTTATCTTTGGGATAATTAACTTTCACTAAACGGTTCAATAACTTTTCAGCCACTTTCTCTTCGTTGTGCATTGGAACCAGAACAGAAACTGTAGGTAGCTCTGAAGTTAAAATATCTCCATAAGATATCTTCTGTTTTCCCAGTAATCTATTTCCTGTAAAAACAAAATGTCTTACAATATAGATTCCAAACAGGACAATACAGAAAAACATATAGAACTTTAAAGCGAGTATCAATCTACCCACCTCCAATTATCTATGTCTTTCCGGGTAGGATTGAGTACCTTGTTTACAAACATTCCATAGAGGAACAAAAAAAACAAAAAATCTATGACAGGACCAAATACGAAAAACATTAAGGGGGTGAAAAGATGAGAATACTCTTTTATTGTGATTATTACAAAAACATATTTAACCACCCCTATAACAAACAGAACTATATACATAGCTATAAGAAAAGATAACTTCAAAACAGTTTTTATAGGGAAAAACACTACAGACAAAATTGCCAAAAGACCTGTATTAATCCAGCTGAGCAAAAGAGTATCCACATATATTTTAGAAAAAGATGCCAAACTATAGGGAAACTTTTCTGGAAGAAAGAAAAAGTATAAAGAGGATACAAATAGTATAAAACATACAAAAGAAAAGAATATAGAAACCCCTCTAATAAAAGGAAATTTTAAAAAAATTATCATTCCTAAGAATGATAAAAAGATAAGAATTAAACTAACTTCAGATGAAGGATATTTACCAAAATCAACAATATAATAAACATCCCAAAATAAAAGTTTATGGTGAGCAATACTGCTCTTTTCTAAAGAATACACTTTATCAAGAACTTCTTGTGAAATCTGTATCAAACCTTTCACGAAAACATCAACAAATACGGTAAAAACCAGCCAAAAGAAAAACAAAACAAGAATTTCCTTTAAAATAACATATTTATTAGCATTTACTTTTTTATATGACCTGTGGGGATAAATTAACCTCTTCTGGTCCATCATTCAAAACTCCTTAAAGACACCGGCTGAAAACCTATATTTTTTATATCCATCTTCTAAATTCATAAAACCTAAGACTCCAATAATACCAGAAGAAGCTGTTAACCATTTTCTATAATTTAAAGTAGAAATAAAAGCATTTTGATTAATCTCTTCAGGTGTAGATAGATAGGTGGCAAGATACGCCTGTTTCCCATAATATACATCAAGATATAACCAGCTTACTTTTTCTTCACCATATCCAACACTTATAAGTGCTGAATGGGATGTCACATTACCCGGATTACTAATATTCCTGAACACTTTACCTGTAAACACCCAGTAACCCTGATAGATAGTCAATCCCACAGAAAATATTAAGTCTTTGTGAACGTCCCAATAACGGGCATATGCTATTCCTGCTGAAAGAACAATATTTTTCTGGACACCTGTTTTTAAATTAAACTCGTGGTCTATCCTATACTTTGGGAAATAGACAGAATTGGTTCCAAAAGACAATGCCGAATATGTGTATAGGACATCTGTCCAGTCTTTATATGCTCCTATAGCGTATAACACAGCTTTACCTTCCTTTGTTCTATTTGAAAAGGCTATATTCATAAAGGGGGTTAGCTGAAAAGGAGCCTGAAAGTAAGTATCTGCCTCTAAAGTATGCCAGTTACCATACACATTATTCGGGTCAAGATATTCATAAGTATATAAAAAGTCCACCCTTTTTAGGGATAATCCATAGGAAAATCCGTGAAATATTAGCAAAGCAAATAATAGAAATATTCTCTGGATAACCATTATACCTCCTAATTATTTATAAAAGATTTTTGGACTTAATCTGACAACAAAGACAGACATACACAGCATCATTCCCTCCCCCACGATTGTAAAAATATTTTTGTTTTTTATTATTATAGGATTATTAAGATACAGATTCAACACAACATTTGTAATAATCTGTTTACTGATACCTTTGCGTTATGTCAATTATGTTTGGCTCTACAATAATGGCTTTTGACTGGAGATTTTTCTCCAAAATAGCTTCTTTAAAGTGTTTCAGAGGTGCTTCCACCTTTACAAACTTTGGGATAGTATGAAATGTTCCGTAATGTATAGGAACAACAAACTCAGCTTTCAGGTCTATAAATGCCTGAACAGCTTCAAAAGGATTCATGTGAACTTTATGAAGGAGAAGTGTTGGCTCATAACCTCCAATAGGAAGAAATGCAATATCAATATCAAACTCCTCTCCATACTCTTTGAAACCGTCAAAGTAGGCTGTATCTCCCCCAAAGTAAAAAATCCTATCTTTTACCTTTATTATATAGCTTGACGTTTCTGTATTTGGAAAAAGCAGAGACCTGCCTTTGTTGTGTTTTACAGGAAGGGATATGACCTTTACATCCCCTTCTGAATAACTGTCGTAATGCTTCAGCTCCAGTACCTTCTTAAAGTATGTCCTTCCAAGAACAGGCTTTGTGTTTTCTGGTAGTATCAGTGTTGCGTTTCTCTTCAGTCTTCTGAGTGTTCTCATATCCAGATGGTCGTAATGGGCATGGGATATAAAAATAAAATCCACTTCAGGAACAAGGTCTGGTCTGAGGGCAGGTTTTTGCCTTCTTATTCCGAATATGTGGGGACTGAGAAAGGGGTCTGTTAAAAATCTTATACCTCTGTAAGAGACCAAAAATGTTGAATGTCCTAAATTAGCAATAAAATCATATCCGTGACTGAGAGCAAATCTTATCTCCCTATACAAGAGGGAATGCTCATCTAATATAAATCTGCTGTGAAGTCTATAATCCTTTACTTTTTGCTTCCTGCCAGTACTGTTCCATATCATCAAGCTTCATCTCCTTCAGGGGAATATTTTTTTCCTTTGCTTTTTGCTCTATATACTGAAATCTTCTGATGCTTCTGTCTATAGACTGGTGGAGGGCTTCTTCCGGGTCTATCCCATAAGCCCTTGCAAGATTTGTTACGGCTATGAGAAGGTCTCCAATTTCGTGTTTTATCTCTTTTTCTGTTTTTGCTTCTTTTAGCTCTTTTAACTCCTCTTCCACCTTTTCCATCACCTGCTCGGGATTTTCCCAGTCAAATCCTACTTTTGCCATTCTTTTCTGCACCTTAACAGCCCTCATAAGAGCAGGCATTCTGTGGGGAATACCTTCTAATATGGACTGCCTCTGTTTTTCCTTTTCCTTTATTGCTTCCCATTTTTTCAGGTGGTCTTCCCCTTCTATGCTGTGATAATCTACACCTCCAAACACATGGGGGTGTCTTCTTATCAGTTTTTCTATCAGATTTTGTATCACGTCATTTATATCAAATCTTCCCTCATCTTTTTTTATCTGAGAATGAAAAACAACCTGCAGGAGAACATCTCCCAGTTCTTCTATCATTGCTTTTTCGTCATTTTTTTCTATTGCCTCAAACAGCTCATACGCCTCTTCAATAAGGTTGTTTTTTATGGACTGGTTAGTCTGCTCCCTGTCCCACGGACATTCCTTTCTCAGTCTTTCCATAATATCAACAAGTTTCTGAAAGTTTTTCCCTTCCTTTCGGCAGTTTCCCATACATTCCTCCTCTGCTAAAATATACAGCAGTATAATATAGGCAAAGGAAATAAAAATGAAAAATATTATTCATGTGGAGCATCCCCTTCTGAAAAATTTAGTAACAAAACTGAGGAACATAAACACATCTCCCTACGACTTTAGAAAATATCTGTCAGAGGTAGGGAGGATACTTCTTGTGGAAGCACTGAAGAATGAAAAAACCATCTTAAAAGAGGTGGAAATATGGGTTGGAAAGGGGGAATTTCCTGTTTTGGAAGAGGAAAGATATGTGCTTATCCCTATTTTGCGGGCAGGTCTTCCTATGCTTGATGGGGTTTTGGAAATGATGCCTATGGCACAGTCTGGTTTTTTAGCAATAAAAAGGGATGAAAAAACCTTAAAAAGTGTTCTGTATTACGACAGGGTTCCTCCACTAAAAGGAAAGACTGCCGTCATATTAGACCCAATGGTTGCCACAGGAGGGTCTTTAGATTATGCTGTAAAAACAGTTAAACAGAAAAATCCTGAAAGGATAATATCTCTCAACGTTATAGGAGCTCCAGAAGGTCTGCAAAAGATTTCTGAAAATCATCCTGACATAACTGTTTACATAGCCCAGATTGATGAGAGGCTAAATGACAGAGGATACATAATTCCCGGTATTGGCGATGCTGGGGACAGGGCTTTCAACACAGAATGATGTACATAAAGGATATATTCACAGGTCTTGTGTTTGGTATTGGTGCTGGCCTTTCTCCGGGACCATTAATGGCTCTGCTTATATCTGAAACCATTCAGGGGCATAGAAAAAACGGCATCTTAGTTTCCATATCTCCCATAATAACAGACATACCTATACTTCTAACATTTTTGTTTCTGTTAGAAAAGATAAAAGATTTTGAAGAGATTATAGGCATTATATCCTTAACAGGTGCTCTTATTCTGTTTTATTTTGGTTATAAAAACTTTACCCTGAAAGAGTTTTCCATAAAAACTGACCTTTCAGGTTCACTGAAAAAAGGTGTTATCCTGAACATACTCAATCCGTACACATACCTTTTCTGGTTTTTTATTGGAGCCCCATATGTGGAGAAAGCTGGTGTAATCGGCGGAATGCTATTTACAGTTTCCTTTTTTGTAGGAATAACAGGCAGTATGATTGTTATTGTGCTGTTCACAGAAAAGCTGAAAAAATTTCTTGAAAGCAGGTATTATTTACTGCTCCTCAAAGGCATTGGCGCTCTATTTTTTATTTTTGGTATCTTGCTGATAAAAGATGGTCTGGAGCATCTCAATGTAATTTAACGCCGGTTTTGAAGAATAAGCCAAATTACTGTTTATGGTAAAATTTACATGGTATTTAAAGAAGGGAAAGTATGCTCAGATGAATATTTGTGGTTTGGATTTTCCAGAGGAAAATTTTGTTAAACATGTTCTTAAAAGAAAAAAAGAAGGGTTAATAAAAACTACAGAAGAATATATTGAAAAGATAAAGGAAACCATCAGGAACGCAGATAAGTTTTATCTTGTTAGACAGTTGCAAGACTGTATAGATAAGGTAGTTCTTTTTAGTTCCAAAACTAAATGGCTTGTAATGATAATATATGAAAAAAATAGAATATTAACATGTTTCTATTTATGGAAATCCGATACTTTAGAAGAGTATTTTCAAATGATGGGTTTTGACACATATTTAAGAGAAGATTGTAAAAATAGTAGTTATAGAGAGGTGGTTAAAAGTGAAAATTCTAAATATTCAAGATTTATTAAAGCATTACAAGATAGATGTTGAACATATAGACTTAGATGATACTTTTGAACTTGAAGATATGTTTCACACAAGGAAGGAAATTATAAAAAATTTTGATAAGTTACACTTAGATGAAGTCAAAGAGTTTTTAAAGGTTGAAAAAGAACTATCTAAATATTTACCTGAAATAAAAAACAGGTATAAAACTTTTTATGAAAAAAAAGTAGAACCTGTTAATAAAGAACTTAGAAATAAACTCAAAACATTAAAAGAACATATATCTTTAGTTTATACTTAAAATAAAAACTCATATTAATTTCTTTTCCAAACTCACCTGAACTTAGGTTTTGTGTCTACAGTTACATATTTTGTTGACCGGTTTATTTTCAGCTCCATCATAGTTGTTGTGTTTGGATAGAATATGGATGGTTTTTGATAAACAATCTCTCCATTTTCTGTTCTCAGTAGTAGTATATTTTTTAAAGCCTCAGTATCGTAATAAATCCCTTCATCAACCCTTGGGACGTGTATCTTTACACTCAGTATAATGTCGCTTTTTAGAGCATTACAGCATTCTTTAATTAATTTTTTCAGAGCTTTTATATCCACTAAAAATCTTCTGTAGCTACTGTCTGTCGTGTTTGTATGGAACTCATCTGTCAGGAGTGTGTGAAATTTTTCACTCCACAAAATCTCATCTAAATCTATCTTTTCTGTGGAAACAGTATTTCCTTTTATATACTCTTTTCTGTATCGGCGAACAAAAAATTCTATTGTGTAGTCCTTTACTGGATTTTTATGGTCGTCCACCGCCCTTATAAAAAACTGCTGGTATATTTTCCTGTTTTTAAATGTTTCTTCTGTAATCTTTTCTGCCCTCTCTTTAAATTGGGTATATTCCTGTGGAGTTTTTATTCTTAAGGCTTCAAGGAGTAGCCTTCCTATTTTTGACCTTTTTCCTGTTTTTACTTCTTCAACGATGCTCCCGTGGTTGTATCCCCTGAGAACGCAGAAAGCCGTATCTAAATGGGGTGTTAAAAACTCTATTTTCTTCTGCTTACCTGTAAAATCTACAGAAAACTTTACAGTTTTCAGGTCTGCCCCTGACACAACAACTGTTCCATCTGTTCCCTTTTTGTTTACAATCTTTCTCAGTCCAGAATATCCGTCTGCTCCAACAAATATAAAGGTTTGCACCTTCTCCGGTGAATAAAACACAGTTTTTGAAAATATGTCTCTGTGGGCAAGCTCCCACTGGAAAGGACTTGCAAGCTCCAGTCCACTCAGCAGTTTTCTTCCAACCTCAAACATATCACCAAACTTATATCTTCCTTTAAACACCATACCAAGGAGTGATTTTCCGTAATGGGCAAGTGGTGAGCCAAAGTTAGCAGGAGCAAGCATTACAATCTTTTTTATGGGACATTTATCTATCCTGTCTGAGTAATATTCAGATATAAAATGTCTTATAATCAGACCTCCTGTAGAATGAACAATAACATTGAGACTCACAAGGGGATTCCCATCTTCGTCTATAAATCCCTTTTCTTTGAATCTGTCGTACAGCCCATCAATAACATCATCATATGTTATATTATCTTCCCTGCTTTCGTAATCTGCGTAATAGATTGTGTCAACATCTCCAATGCCATTTTTTATAAGAAACTCTTTCATGTGGACAAAAGACTGGGAACAGTCACTCCAGCCGTGGATTATAAGGGTTATGGTCTTCATCTTTTGCCCTTTGATACATACAGCTTTATAACTACCTCTTTTTTCACTTCTGTGTAAGGCTCAGGGTACTGATTAATTATAGTATTTTCTGGATATGGGCTTTCTTTCTTTTCCACTTTGTATTTTAGACCTTTTTCTTTCAGTAGTTTTTCCCCTTCTTTCAGGCCTAATCCTACAAGATTGGGAACTTCTATCCACTCTTCCTCTTTCTCTATAACCACTGGAGAAAGCCTGAAATTTATCTTGCTGAGCATTTCTGGGCTTATCTCAACTGTCTCATCTGGAACTTTGATTTTCATTTCATCATCTAAATCAACAAGAGCTCTCAGTTCCACTGTGATGTCAGAAATAGTATAAGATTTTTCTCCTGACACCTGTTTTGTAGCCCTCTCAAATTCTAAAATAGAGCTGTTTATACTGTTTAAAAACTGATTAATGGATATTTTCTTCAGCCTTTTTTTCTTTGGAGGCTGTTTTTTCAGTTGCTCTTCTAAATATAAAATCTTTTCTTTCAGCAGTGATATCTCATTTTCCAACTCTTTTATCTGGGACAGTTCCCTCTCAAGGTTAGATATTTCTAATCTTAAAGAGTTTCTCTCTGCTTCTAATCTTTCTACCGTTTCTGCCAATCTCCTGATAAACTCTTCAGGCATTTTACCCTCCTTCAAAAGTTTGTGGAGGTGGAACAGGAACAACTCTTATATTAATAGAAGATGATACCTCGTAATTAAAACTGTTTTTGTAAGATGCATTCATTGGGGAGAGGAACAATCTCCTTTTCTTTATAGAGTTTTTCACCTCTTCTACAATGTGGATAGATATCTTTAAATCAATCACAGCTTCAGGTATCTGATACCAAGTTGCTTCTAATCCCATATCTTTCAGCTCAGGATTCTGGTTTATCAAAGTCTGAATGTATATAGACTGTCTGTCAAGCTCCATCTGGGCAAGGGCTATACCCCTGCCTAAATGGAACAGTACCTCTTCAATAGGTCTGGATAACTTCTCTTCTAATGTCTGTCCATTCATTCCTTATCTCTCCTTACGGCGTTCCTCCACCTGAAGTAGTTTCAACTGTTACCTTTGGTATAGCTCTCTCTGGAGGAGGAACAGGTTTTAGAACTGTCCTTAAAAGGCTTGTTCCCTCTGCCTTAAATGTGTATTTCTGGGAATATCTTGCGTTATAAGTAGTCGCCAGCGCTACTGTTGTTGTGTTTTTTACCTTAAACTTGGGACGACCAAAAAGAAACCCAAGAACACCACCACCTTTATAACTGGCTTCAGCTTCTGTTTTACTTTTAATTTTAAAAGACAGACCAAACTTTCTTTCACTTTCTTTTGATACAGACATAGTGATGGTCATCTTTACCTCAATTATAGTGTCTGTAAACTGATAAAAAGTTGGATGGATGCCGTAAACTAAAAGGGGCATAGGTTTTTCGTTGTATAGAACCTCTATATCTGTAACATTTCCATCCTCATCTGTTGTTTCTCTTATAAGAACAGGGACAGTTCCCTCCTCAAGCTCTGTCTCAGCAAGAGCTTTTGCCACTTCTATAGAATGCATATCCAGTGCAAACTGACTTTCTGCAATTGCAAGGGCAAGATTTTGAACCATTTCTGGAAAAGGGACATTTAAAAGCTCCTGTCCAACACTTGGGTAGTTTTCGTTAGCCATTTTTTTCCTCCTTTTTAACCTTAATCCTTCTTACATTTATGTTGCTCAGACTTACTTCTCCAACAACAGATACAGAATCTAACATTTTCAGGGTATCTTTTATCTCCTCAGGAGAATAAATCAGAAAGAAATCTCTCCCTTCTATCAGGATTTTTACTTCATACTTCCTGAAAATCTGGTAAATCTTATTCTTTTCCTGTGAAGAAAGTTTAATAAACAGATGCATAGCTTTAAGTTAAGGGCTGGAATTAAACAGACAACAGGAGAAATTTTTATTTTTTTCGATAAACTGGATAATCTGAAAGTAAAGATGTTATGAAAACTGTTCGTTTTAAACGAAATTGCTTATTTTACCTGAAAATTAAATTACATTTATAACTATAACTATATTAATGTATTTTCTGTAATATACTTCTTCAAAAACTTCCCTGTGTAAGAATGGGGATTTTCCATCACCTGTTCAGGGGTTCCTGCAGCTACAATCTGGCCTCCCCTGTCCCCTCCTTCAGGACCAAGGTCTATAATCCAGTCTGCTGACTTTATTACATCAAGATTATGCTCTATAACTACCACTGTGTTTCCTTTCTCAACCAGTCTGTTCAGTACACGGATAAGCTTTTCTACATCGTGGGAATGGAGCCCTGTTGTAGGTTCATCTAAAAGGTAAAGGGTTTTACCTGTGTCTCTTTTTGAAAGTTCTCTGGTTAGTTTAATTCTCTGTGCTTCTCCTCCTGACAGGGTTGTTGCAGGCTGTCCCAACTTTATGTAATCCAGTCCCACATCATACAAAACTTTCAGCTTATTTCTGATAGAGGGAACATTCTGGAAGAATTCAAGGGCTTCTGAAACAGTCATATCTAATATGTCTGCTATATTTTTACCCTTATATGTTATAGACAGAGTTTCTCTGTTGTATCTTTTGCCCTGACAGACCTCACATGTTACATAAACATCAGGAAGGAAATGCATTTCTATCTTTACAACACCATCTCCCTTACAGGCTTCACATCTCCCTCCTTTCACATTAAAGGAAAATCTTCCCGGTGAGTACCCTCTTATTTTTGCCTCTGGAGTGGCTGCAAACAGCGCCCTTATCTGGTCAAAAACCTTTGTGTATGTTGCAGGATTGGAACGGGGAGTCCTTCCTATGGGAGACTGGTCAACATTAATTACCTTATCAATAAATTCCCAGCCTTCAATTTTTTCGTGCTTTCCAACAGGCTCGTTCCGGTGGTGGAATCTATTTTTTGCAGCCTGCCAGAGGATGTCATAAATAAGGGTAGATTTTCCACTCCCTGATACTCCTGTGATGGCCACAAAAAGACCTAAAGGAATTTCCACGTCTATGTTTTTCAAATTGTGCTCCGATGCCCCTTTTATAACTAACTTCTTTTCAGGGTCAGGTGTTCTCCTTTTAGAAGGAACCGGTATTTTCAGTTTTCCACTGAGATACTTTCCTGTCAGTGATTTAGGATTTTCCATTATCTCCTGAGGTGTTCCAACAGCAACAATCTCTCCCCCAAACACACCGCTACCTGGACCCATATCCACTATTATGTCAGCCTCTTCTATTGTTTCCGGGTCGTGCTCCACAACTATTACAGTATTGTCAAGGTCTCTAAGCTCTTTTAATGTATTTATCAGCTTTGCTGTATCTCTGGGATGTAGACCAATTGAAGGCTCATCAAGAACATATAGAACACCGCTCAGTTTAGAACCTATCTGTGTTGCAAGTCTTATCCTCTGTGCCTCTCCTCCTGAGAGAGTTGTTGCAGACCTCTCTAATGTCAGATAATCCAGACCAACATCAAGGAGAAATTTTAACCTCTCTTTTATCTCTTTGATAATCTTTTCAGCTATTATCCTGTCTTTTTCAGACATGGGAGATTTTTCAAACTCATCAAAAAAGTTGTAAGCCTGCTGGATGTTCATCTGGACAACATCCCAGATAGACTTTCCACCTACGAGAACATAAAGGGCTTCTCTCCTCAGCCTTGCACCGTGACAGACAGGACAGGTAATCTCTCTGATATACTTTTCCAACTCTTCCCTCTGTTTTTCGTTGTCTGTTTCTAAATACTTCCTTTCAAGGTGAGGAACAATTTCAAGTAAGAGCTCTTCTTTTACTTTTTCTGGCAGGTCTTTAAACTTTGTGTATTTATTTACTCCATAGTAGTAAATAATGTCGTAAACCATACCCTTTACATATTTAAAGTAAAAGCTGTCTGTGATACGGAAAGCTTCTATAACTGCCCTGCTGTAATCAACGAGGGCGTCAACATCTATCCTGTGTATAACTCCCAATCCTTTACATTCTGGACAGGCTCCGTATGGGCTGTT
>JALSNI010000028.1 GCA_026987075.1 Persephonella sp.
TCCATCGGAAGTGATACCTATCACCTTCTCTTTAAACTCCTGCAGGGAAGGTTTAATGTGAACAGGTTTATTTAGATGTCCCTCTAACACTTCCATTGTCTTGTATCCGTTTCCTGTAATGTAAGCAACAACAATCTCATCTGGGTCAAAGACTCCTTTTTCGGCAAACTTTTTCAGGACGGCGATAGTTGTTCCACCTGCTGTTTCTGTGAATATTCCTTCTGTTTCTGCAAGGAGTTTCATACCTTCTATAATTTCCTCGTTTGTTGCGATTTCCATATCTCCGTTGCTCTCTTTTCCAACCTTTACAGCATAGGGGCCATCTGCAGGGTTTCCTATTGCAATAGATTTTGCAATTGTGTCTGGTTTTTCTGGAATTATCCAGTCTCTTCCTTCCTTGAATGCTTTGTATATGGGACTACATCCTGAGGCCTGAGCTCCATACATTCTTGGTAGATTGTCTGATATCAGTCCTACTGTTTTCAGCTCGTTAAAGCCTTTCCATATTTTTGTGTAAAGTGAGCCTGATGCAAGGGGAGCAACAACTGCGTCTGGAGCTTTCCATCCAAGCTGCTCTGCCACTTCAAATGCAAGTGTTTTTGAACCTTCTGAGTAGAAAGGTCTCACATTTATGTTAACAAAAGCCCATCCAAACTCGTTTGCTATCTCGGAAGACAGTCTGTTCACGTCGTCGTAATTTCCTTCAACGGCAACAACCGTAGGATTAAAAACAAGAGAGCCTATTATCTTGTTTGTTTCTAAATTTGCAGGTATAAAAACATAACAGTTCATTCCTGCAGCTGCTGCGTTGGCTGCTACAGAGTTTGCTAAATTTCCTGTTGATGCACAGGCTGCAGTGTCAAATCCAAATTCTTTCGCCTTTGAAAGGGCTACAGCCACAACCCTGTCCTTGAATGACAGCGTTGGATGGTTAACAGAGTCATCTTTTATGTAAAGGTTGTTCAGCCCTAACTTTCTTCCAAGCTTCTCTGCCTTTATCAGTGGTGTAAATCCGGCAGACAGTCCAACGGTAGGATTTTCTACAGGAAGAAGGTCAACGTATCTCCACAGGCTTTTGGGGCCCTTTTCAATCTTTTCCCTTGATACATTTTTCTTTATCTCATCGTAGTCATACTCTATCTCAAGGGGACCAAAGCAATATTCACACACATGAATAGGTTCTACAAGATACTCTTTGCCGCATTCTTTGCATCTGAGTGCTTTAACTTTTGCCAATTTGTAGACCTCCGAAGAAATGTAGAAGTAATAATTATAATATAAAACTATCAGTAATTAAAAAATAATGACAATTGTCAATCAAACAGTTAGAATATAACAAACAAAAACAGGAGGTGTTTTATGCAAGGCACAGACCCGATGAGCAGTATTATAGGTGCTGTTCTGTGGATGGTTATACTGATAGCTATTTTTTATTTTCTGCTGTACAGACCACAGCAGCAGCAGAGAAAGAAACATCAGGAGTTTATAAACTCCCTGAAAAAAGGGGATAAGGTTGTTACCTCTGGAGGAATAATAGGAGAGATAAAGGCTATTGACGAGAAAACTGTTACCCTTAAAGTGTCAGAAGGGACGATGATAAAGGTTTTAAAAACGGCAGTCTCTGCTCCATTTGAGGAAGTTGAGAAAAAAGATTAATCCTTTTTCATCTTCAGTATGTTTGCAAAAACCTCAGGTAGCCCAGCATTGATTATGTCCCGGGCTGCCTTTTCCACGTTGTATTTAACTCTTCTGAGCTGTATGTATCTCTCTTCTGTATCAACGATAACGTATCCAGCCCTTGGGTCTTTATCCCTTGGCTGTCCCACACTGCCTGCTGATATAAGGAATTGCTCTTCTTCTGAAAAGTGATACTTTTCTGACTTTTCACTGAAAACCTCTTTATTCTTTTTTACAAAGACTATCTGAAGGTGTGTATGCCCATAAAAACAGAATCTGTTTTCAAAGCAGGTAAATGTTTCTTTTGCATCTCTCAGGGAAGTTAAAAAGTGGTATGTCCCTGGAATAGAAGGCTCGTCGTGTGTAAGGATAAAATTCCTTTCTTCATAAAAGTTTTCTAAAGAGCGGATGTAATCAAAATCCTCTTCTGAAAGCTGGTCGTAAGTCCAGTCAGCTGCTTTTATGGCAAAGGGATTAGAGAGGAACACTTCGTCAGGGTCTGCAACGAATATGTCGTGTTCTCCTTTTATCACAATATCACAGTTTTCCCGTGTCCAGTCTAACGTTTCCTTTGGATGTGCCCCAAAGTTTATAATATCTCCAAGACAGAAAATTCTGTCAATACTGTTTTCCTTTATGTCTTTTTCAACTGCTTCTAATGCGTGAATGTTTCCGTGTATGTCCGATAGAACTGCTATTCTCATGCTTTCACGTTCTGGTATTTTTTGTAGATGCTACTGAGAACGCCGTTTATAAATTTCAGAGACTCTTCACTGTTTATGTAGCATTTTGCAAGGTCTAATATATCTATAAAAACTCTGCCTTTGTCAGGTATTTCTGAAAAGAGCAGCTCGTAAACACCAAGTCTGAGAAGAGCCCTTTCAGGATAACCTAATCTCTCTAATCTCCACTCTTTCAGGTTTTCTTTAATTATTTTGTCTATCTCATCTAAACTGTCTAATATCCCTTTTGCTGTTGAATATACGTATTCTAACGTTTCTGTTGACAGCTTTTCTCTGAAGTCTCTAATGTGTTCTTCTAATATCTCAAATATGTCTCCACCTTTCAGGTCGTATGTGTAAAGTGTTCTGAACAGTATCTCTCTTGCTTTTTTTCTGTATCTACCTGATTTTGCCATCTAATGCATTCCTTTCAAAAGATTTACCATCTCTATTGCTGTCAGAGCAGCATCAAATCCTTTATTTCCCATCTTTGTTCCTGCCCTTTCCACTGCCTGCTCTATAGTATCTGTGGTTAATATACCATATGCCACCGGGACTTCTGTTTCAAGTGTAACAAGTGCAATACCCTTTGTAACTTCTGATGCTACGTAATCAAAGTGGGGTGTTGCACCTCTGATAACAGCGCCAAGACAGATAACTGCGTCGTATTTGCCAGATTTTGCTGCCTTTTTTGCTGTCAGAGGTATCTCAAAAGAGCCAGGAACTCTTATCACTGTTATGTTCTCTTCTGACCCTCCGTGTCTCAGTATGCAGTCGACTGCACCTTCCAACAGCTTTTCTGTTATGAGGCTATTGAACCTGCCTACAACAATGGCAAACTTTAACCCTTCTGCATTAAGCTGTCCTTCTATCTGTCTCATCTTCACCACCTATAGATTATTAATAATATCTTTGACTGTCTCTATGATATACGACACCTCATCATTTTTCAAAGCAGCATGCACAGGGATAGCAAATATCTCCCTGCTTACCTTCTCACCAAAACTGCAGTCTAAATGTTCAGCATTTCTCAGCTGATGCAGTGTGTATTCGTAATAAACCCTTGCACCAATACCTTTCTGGATTAGCTGTTCTACTATCTTGTCCCTTTCAGGATGTCTCAGGGCGTATATGTGGTAAACATGTTTCCTTCCTTCAAACTCCTGGGGAAGAATAAGACCGGGAAGATTTTTAAACTCTTCGTTGTAAAGTTTCGCTATTTTTCTTCTCTTCTCATTTGTCTCCTCTAACTTTTTCAACTGCCAGTAACCGATACCTGCCTGAAATTCTGTTATTCTCAGGTTCAGTGCAGGATGGTCTCCAAACTCTATCCAGTTTGATATTTTCTCATCTAAGTAAATGTCGTTTGTCAGTATTGCTCCCCCTTCTCCCATTGCCACATTTTTTGATGCATAAAAGCTAAAAGCCGCCATATCACCTAAATTTCCTGCCTTTTTTCCTCTGTACTCTGCTCCGTGAGCCTGTGCTGCGTCTTCTAACACGTATATGTTTTTTTCTCTGCATATCTGATTTATCCTGTCCATATCTGCTGTCTGTCCAAATAGGTGTACAGGTATTACTACCTTTGGGCTGTATTTTTCTACAGCTTCTTCAAGAGCTTCTGGAGAGATGCAGTAGTCTTCTCCTATGTCAACGACTATTGGCGTTCCCCCTGCAAGTATAACAGCATCAATAGTTGCCATAAAGCTCATTGACGGAACAATAACCCTGTCTTCTCTGCTGTTTATTCCAAGGGCTTTCAGTGCTATGTAGAGGGCTGCCGTTCCGCTACATACAGTATGGCAGAATGTTACCCCTGTATAACTGCTGAACTCCTCTTTGAATTTTAATGTCCACTTTCCCCTTGTTATCTGACCACTTTTCATAATTTCTAAAACAGTTTTTTCCTCTTCTGGTCCAAAAACAGGTTTGATTATCGGTATCATCTCCTCTCCTTTATGCTGTGAATTTACTGAACTCTTTTAGAATGTTTAATGCCCTGTAGGAGCTTTCAAATGAAGGATTTTCAATAAACTGTTTTATCATAAGCTCTAATTTGTCTTTGCCGTCTTTTTCTACTGTTGTTCCATCTTCATATACTATCCTGTCTTCTGCAAAGTTCAGCTTTATACTCTGCTGAGGGGTTATTATTTCCCATTCTCTTCTTAGAAATTTGTGGCTCCATGCCACCTGAAGAAAAAACTCGCTACTTTGTGTTTCTCCGTAAATGTCGTATATGTCTCCTTTGTCTATAACTTTTTTTATTCTAAAATCCCCAAACAGGTAGTTCATAATGTACAGGTCATGCCATGCAAGGTCGTAAAATGGGTTTATGTATCCCCTTCCAAGATTCAGTCTGTAGGCCTGTATCTGCTCAACAGCCGAATTAATACTCAGGTTTCTCACGATGCTTGATTTTAGCTCTATTTCTGAAACAGACAGGACAGTGTTTTTTTTCTGTGCAAACTCGATTGCCTTTTCAAGCTGTGAGGGATTGATTGCAGGAGGTTTTTCTACCATAACGTTTATTCCCCTTTCCAGTGCTTTAAGTGCGAGGGGAATGTGGGATTTAGGATCTGTTGCAATAAAAAGATGTGTTATGTTTTCTTTTTTTAAGGCTTCATCTAACTGTGTATATTTTTTGAATCTTTCTGGGTACTGGGATAGTTTACTGGCGTCTAAGTCTATAAGGACTGCATCGTAACCTAAAACCTCAAACTTTTTTATGTATTTTGAGCCCATATTTCCTGTTCCTACTATACCTACTTTCAAACATCTACCTCCATAATGTTTTACAGGTCTGGTTAATAAGCAAAAAAAATGCCATAAAAACTCTGTCCTTTTTTGCCTCTTTGAGCCTGAGAAGGTTTGCAGTTTTGCAAATTTACTGAATAAGCCCGTAGTCTTTTAGAACCTGTTTCAGTTTTTCTTCGTTTTCAGGTTTCATGTAGTAAAGGGGGAGTCTCATTTCTATGTCGTCTATCAGACCCATAAGGTATGCTGCTGTTTTTACAGGTATAGGATTTGTTTCAATAAACAGGGTTTTGAACAGTTTCCAGTATCTGTCGTGTATCTTTCTTGCTTCTTCAAACTTTCCTTCCAGTGCAAGTCTGCACATCTGGGCTATGTCCTGCGGTACTAAGTTGTTTGCCACAGATATAACCCCTTTAGCTCCTACTGCCATCATTGGTAGTGTAAGGGCATCATCCCCTGACAGGATAACAACTTCTGAGTTTGTCAGATTTATTGTTTCTGAAACCCTTGCAACATTTCCTGTGGCTTCCTTTATCCCTATCACATTGGGAAAGTCTGCATAAAGTCTTGCAAATGTTTCAGGTAGCATGTCTGTCCCTGTTCTGGATGGGATGTTGTATAAAATAAGGGGAATGTTTGTCTCCTCGCATATTGCCTTAAAGTGCTGGTATATTCCTTCCTGTGTAGGCTTGTTGTAGTAAGGAACTATCTGGAGTGAACCGTCAGCTCCTGCCTTTTCTGCTGATTTTGTCAGGGCTATAGCTTCGTGGGTTGCATTAGCTCCTGTTCCTGCGATAATAGGTATTCTCCTGTCGGCATACTCAACAGCAAGATTTATCAGTTCCTCATGTTCAGGAAATGTAAGGGTTGCAGATTCTCCTGTCGTTCCTGCAACAACTATAGCATCTGTTCCATTTTCTACATGGAAATCTATAAGATTTTTTAAAGATTTCCTATCTATAGAGCCGTTTTTAAATGGCGTAATCAATGCAACAATAGAACCTTTAAACATCTTGACCTCCATTTGAGAAATTTGTCTTTAATAATAGTTTATAATATATTTGCTTTTTTAGTCTTAAAAATGGAGGGAATATGTTTTTAGACAAGATTATTGGACTGTTTTCTAATGATATTGGTATTGATTTAGGAACTGCAAATACACTGGTTTTTGTTAAAGGGAAGGGAATAGTTCTTTCAGAGCCTTCTATCGTTTCTGTAGATACAAGAACAGAAAAAGTTATAGCTGTAGGTGAAGAATCAAAACAGATGATAGGTAAAACACCAAAAGAAATAGAGGTTATTAGACCTTTGAGGGATGGTGTTATTGCGGATTTTGATGTTACACAGGAGATGCTCAAATACTTTATCAGAAAGGTTCATTCAAATATGTCCCTGTCAAAAATTTTAAAACCAAGACCCCGAGTTATTATAGGAGTTCCGTCTGGGATAACTACTGTGGAAAAAAGAGCCGTTATAGATGCTGCAAGACAGTCTGGAGCAAGGGAGGTTTTCCTTATAGCAGAGCCTATGGCTGCAGCACTGGGAGCAGGTCTGCCTATCCAGTCTCCCGGTGGGAATATGATTGTTGATATTGGCGGTGGAACTTCAGAAATTGCTGTTATATCACTTTCTGGTCTTGTGCTGTCAGAGTCCATAAAGATAGCTGGAGACGAGATGAATGAGGCTATCATTCAGTACATGAAGAGAAACCACAACCTCCTGATTGGTGAACAGTCTGCAGAGAGAATAAAAATAGAATTAGGTTCAGCATATCCTTCAGAAAGAGACCAGAAGACGATGGTTGTTCCCGGTAGAGACCTGAGAGGTCTTCCGGGAAGTGTTGAGATAAAAGGTGAAGAGATAAGAGTGGCGCTGGAAAATGTTATTCACAGCATAGTGAACGCTGTAAGACTTGCCCTTGAGAAAACACCTCCTGAACTTTCAGCAGATATAGTGGAAAGGGGAATTGTTCTTGCTGGAGGAGGTTCTCTTTTACATGGTATGGATATAAGATTAAGAGAGGAAACAAACCTTCCTGTATATTACTGTGAAGACCCGCTGACAGCTGTTGCAAGAGGAATAGGCCAGGCATTAGATGACATAGAGCTTATAAGAAAAATATCACTTCAGTAATAATGAAAAAAAAGCATCTCTTGATACTTCTATTTTTAGTATTAGTAGGGGGAATAGTTTTCTTTTTCAGAAATGGACAGTTTAAGGAAGTTACCCTTGATGCTTTTTATCCCATCTTAAAAACTGCTAATGTTGTGGAAGAGTTCTTTGAAACTGCCTTGTTATATTTTAAATCCCAAAACAGTCTTATTGAAGAAAATCAGCAACTTCATAGAAAGATGGAACTCTTAAAAGCCCACATTATTCAGCTCAAAAAATTAGAAATTGAAAACAAAGAATTAAAAAGGATACTAAACTTTATAGACAAGTATCCAGAATTTGACTTAAAAATAGCCAGAGTAATTGGTTATTCACCAGACAACTGGAGTAATTTTATTATTATTGATGCAGGCTCCTTTGATGGTATAAAGAAGGGAGATATTGTAGTGTCTGATGGTTTCTTACTTGGTCAGATTTATCAGGTTGGGGCTTTTTCTTCTTCTGTTGTGCTTGTTTCTGATAAAAATTTTAAGATTTCTGCCAGATGCAGAAAAACACGGGAATTTGTTTTTTTTCAAGGAAAAAATAGAGAAGAAGGAAGACTTATTTTTGTTAGACCTGAACAGGATATAAGAATAGGAGATGTTATTGAAACAGACGGATTGGGCAAAGTTCCTTCAGGCATTCCAATAGGTGTAGTTAACTCTGTATCCTATGTTGAGGGAAATTTCTATAAAGATGTTACTGTATCCCTAAATTTGAACCCATATAATATTGAATATGTAGTAATATTTTCAGGTAGGAAATGAAAACATACCTTTTTGCCTTTTTTATTCTTGTTTTCCAGATGTATGTTGCTAAATTTTTCTCTATATGGGGAATTGTTCCAGATTTTCTGACTATATTTATAGTTATTTTAACTTTGAAAAATACTGTTCTCAATTCTCTAAAAATTGCAGTTTTTATAAGTGTTCTCCAGGATTTAATAAGTCCGATAAGTTTTCCTATCAATACGATAACTAAAGGATTTATTGTTTTGTTTGTTAGCAGCGTAAAACAGAGGTTTTATTATTCATCTGGAACTGTTAAATTTTTTCTTATATTGATTGTTACCACTGTTGATGTATGTTTTAAAGGATTTATAACGTATGTGTCCACAGGAGTAATGGATTTTATGTATATTTATCCAGTTAGCATTTTGATTAACTTTTTAACCTTTTATGTGGTAAGTATTTTCTATGAAATTAGATAGAATAAAGATTATAACGCTGCTCTTTTTTATAGGCTATATCGTCCTTTTAGGTAGGTTGTTTTATTTACAGGTTGTAAAGGGAGAGTACTACAAAAGTATATCAGAAAAAAATCATTTGAGGATTATTGTTGTTAATCCTCCCAGAGGAAAGATTTACGATAGAAATGGAATTCTTCTTGCTTATGACGAGCCTTCCTTTCAGATATATACCTATCCCTATATGATAAAAAAACGTCTGAAGTTACTAAAAGACAATCTGGAAAAAATTTTAAATATACAGATAGACGAGGAAACTTTTGAAAAGCTCAAGAAAGGATACGGGAACAAGGTAATTTTGAAAAAGCGGTTGACTAAGGAACAGGTGAAAAAATTCATCAACCACTGGCAGAGTTTTGAAGGAATATATTTAGAAGTTCAACCCCGACGCATTTATACTAAATATGCTAAATATATGCCCCATTTGTTAGGTTATGTAGGATATCCCTCAAAGAAGGAATTAGAAAAAAATCCCCATTTAACCCCAGATACACTTATTGGGAAAAGAGGTATTGAAAAGATTTTTGATAAATACTTGAGAGGTAGTTACGGAACAAGAGCTGTTATTGTTGATGCAAAGGGAAGAATTGTGAAAACATTATGGGAAAAACAGCCTAAGAGGGGTAATGATATATATTTAACAATTGATGGAAGAGTTCAAAAAATAGTTTATGAATCCTTCAAAGAATCTGGACAAAAATCAGGAGCAGTTGTTGTAGTAAATCCTGAAAACTATCACATTATTGCTATGCTGAGTTATCCCACTTATGATGTGCAAAAATTTTCAGACGGTCTTTCTGTGAAAGAATGGAAATCCCTTTTAAAGAATAAGTATAAACCTCTATTTAATAAAGCATTAGATGGGCTGTATCCCCCCGGTTCTATATTTAAAATAACTGTTGCCCTTGCAGCTTTACAGGAAGGAGTTATCGCTCCATATCAGAAAATCTTTTCTGGAGCTGAGTTTAAAATAGGAAAGTGGGTTTATAGAAACTGGGATCCACGGGGATGTGGAAAGATTGATGTTATGAAAGCTTTAGAGATGTCCTGTGACACATATTTTTATCAGGTAGGAATAAAGTTGGGTGCAGAAAGAATCAGTTATTATGCCCGGCTGTTCGGATTAGGAGAAAAGCTAAATCCTGAAATTGAAGTTAGGAATTCAAGGATACCTGACCCTGAATGGAAATCACAAGTAGTTGGAGAACCATGGTATCTTGGTGATACTGTAAACTACAGTATAGGGCAGGGATTCCTTGCAATTACGCCATTTGACAGCACAAAAATCTTAGTTCCTGTCCTTAACGGTGGATATGTTTTAAAGCCTCAACTTTTGAAAGCATATTACGATACCCATAAAATGAGATTTGTAAATGTAAAAACTGAAAAAATAAGAAAACTACACATAAAACAGTTTTTTTATAGAGTGATAAAAAAGGGACTGTATGATGTTGTTTACGGAAAAGATGGAACAGCAAAGCTACTCTCCACTCTCCCTATCAAAAATGCAGGAAAAACGGGAACAGCTCAGGTTTTTAGACATAAAAAAAGAAAAGAAAAAATTGAAAAGTGGTATTTACAAAACCATGCGTGGTTTGTTGATTTTGTTCCCTACAGAAAGCCAAAGTACCTAATATCTGTTTTTGTTGAGCATGGGATAGGTGGAGCACGAACTGCAGTCCCCATTACAAAGTCTATTATAGAAAAGATGTATTCAGAAGGAATACTAAGATGAACAAACTGAAAAACTATGACGTGATACTCGTAGTAATGGTAATACTTCTAATTGGTTGGAGTATTTTGAACATATATAGTGCTACTATTCACGAATACACCAATCTATACATAAAACAAGGATTATATGGTTTTGTAGCTGTTCTCATTATTTTGTTTTTCCCTTTAGTAAATTACAGGAAATTACTTCATTTTGCCCCTTTTATATATGCTTTGGGTATTATTATGCTTGTATCTGTTTTTTTCTTTGGTATAACTATCTTGGGAGCAAAAAGATGGATAAGTTTTGGCATTTTCACGGTGCAACCATCTGAACTTATGAAGTATGTAATTATTCTTATTACTGCATACATTTTAGGTTTAAAAAAGGAAAAGGTTGACTTTAAAACAGCTATTGTTGTTATTTTTATAGTATCTGTTCCCTTTGTTCTTACCGTAAAACAGCCTGATTTGGGGACAGCAATAACATTTTTTATTCCTGTGTTTTTTATGTTATTTGCAGGAGGAATTTCGTCTAAATATATAGTTTCTGGGATTATGATTGTTCTTTTATCTTCTCCATTGATATGGAATAACATGAAAGATTATCAGAAAAAGAGAATCCTTGCGTTTATAGACCCCCAGTCGGACCCATTTAAAAGTGCATACCATCTACTACAGTCTAAAATTGCAATAGGCTCAGGAGGTATTACAGGAAAAGGATTCCTTCATGGAACCCAATCAAAACTGTTTTTCCTGCCAGAACAACACACTGATTTTATATTTGCCACTATAGGAGAAGAATGGGGATTTTTAGTTTCTTTTATTATATTAAGTATGTATTTACTTATTGGCCTGAGAATTTTGTATTGGAGCAAAAAGATTAAAGATTATGAAGGTAAGTATATATGTATTGGTGTTGCATCTTTGGTTGTTATTCAGGCGTTTATAAACATAGCAATGACTGTAGGTTTAGCTCCTGTTGTAGGAATAACACTTCCTTTCCTTAGCTATGGAGGTAGCTCTATGATTACATTCTCTTTGATGATAGGAACTGTTTTGAGCGTGATAAGAGTATACAAAGAAGAAAAATTACATTTTTAGAAAAAGAAAGGGGGTTTCCCCTTTCTGTTACCCATCTAACGGATATACAGAAACTACTTTTTTTCCTTTAGCTCTTTCAAACTTTACCACACCATCAATAAGTGCAAAAAGTGTATAGTCTTTTCCAAGTCCCACATTTTTTCCTGGATAGATTTTTGTTCCTCTCTGTCTTACTAAGATATTTCCAGCTTTTACAACTTGCCCATCATATCTTTTAACACCAAGCCTTTTACTAAAGGAATCCCTACCGTTTTTAGCTGAACCACCACTTTTCTTGGAAGCCATATTTAATTCCTCCTTTTAAGCTTTGATTTCAGTAATTTTTATAGCTGTGTAAGGCTGTCTATGTCCGTTAAGTTTTTTGTAATTTTTCTTTCTTTTGAAGTGGAAAACTAAAACCTTTTTGTGTTTTCCGTGTCCTATCACTTCTGCCTGAACTTTACCCTCAGTTTTTATGTTTCCGTTATCATCTCTAACCAAAGTAGCTTCTATCTCTATTTTGTCACCTGGGTTTGCATTTAGCTTTTCAACTCTTATGACATTTCCTGGTTCTACCTTATACTGCTTGCCACCTGTCTTTATTACTGCATACATAATGAACAACACCTCCTTTGGCAATTTAAAGCAAAACAATATGTTATAACAAAAGGCAAAAAGATTCAACACTTTGTAGGAGTCTGTTTAAAAAATCTACAAAGCAGGATAAAAAAAGCCATCAATACAGCTATGTTGTAGAGTAGAAACCTCATCAAGACAAACACACATTTTCTAATATCTGCAGTAGTTTAGTCAGGTTTATTCTCTTTAATTCTATCCTTCTCTCTCTCCTATGTAGTATTTTATCTATCTCTGATGATTTTTTAAACACACTAAAATTTTCTGTTGACAAAATTTTGTGGTATGCATATAATATTTGCCTGTTAGTTGAGCCGCTAGCTCAGTTGGTAGAGCACCGGTCTTTTAAACCGGTGGTCCCGGGTTCGACCCCCGGGCGGCTCACCATCTGCCCCCGTCGTCTAGCCAGGCCTAGGACACCGGCCTTTCACGCCGGCGACACGGGTTCGAATCCCGTCGGGGGCATTTTTCATTTCTGGTCGGTTAGCTCAGATGGCTAGAGCGCCTGCCCGACACGCAGGAGGTCGGAGGTTCGAATCCTCCACCGACCATTCTTTATGTTGAAATCTCCTTTTTCCTTCATAGATTTATTTGTGATAAGTAAAGTAGGGAGGGCAAAAATGAGGGTTTATATCAAGGAGGAAGGAGATCAAGTCGTTTTAATCAATACTATCTCTGGAGAAGAAATTTCCCGTTTTAATGATGTTTCAGAAGCTGTCAAATATTCCCTTGATAATGGTTATCAGCTTCCCTTAAGGTCTGTTGATGGTGAGTTTGTAACTGATAAAAAAGGAAATCCTGTTTATATAGATGAAAAGGGAATATTAGAGCTTGCAGATGGAACACTGTTAGAGGGATGCAGAATATGTCCAAAATGTGGATGGATTGCTTACTGGGAGGAGGTTTTAGACCCTGATAAAGAACCAAGGGAGTGTTATGTATGTCCCCATTGTGGATATATTTTTGAATGCACACCAGAAGAGGAAGATATAGGGGCAGGGGATTAACATCCCCTTTACGCCTGACTTTTTTCCTTTTCTGTAGTTTCTACTTTTTTCTCTTCTTTAATTTCAGGTTCAAGCTCTTTTGTTTTTACAATTTTTTCTTCTTTTTCCTCTTCACCACTCAGGGAGTTTTTAAAACTTCTTATACCTTCTCCTAATCCTCTTCCAATCTCAGGTAATTTTTTAGCTCCAAAGAGAAGAAGTAGTATACCAAAAATAAGCAAAAGCTCTGGAATTCCTATACCACCAAACATATATGTCCTCCTTATATACCTTTTAATTTTTTGACAGCGTTAATTATATCATCAATAGACTCCTCAATTTTTTTCGGCTCCCAAACATGGACAATTCTACCTTCTGGATTTATTAAAAAAGCTGTGCTTACAATTTTTTCTTTTTCTACACCGTGAATGTTCACTTTTTCATAAACACCGTAACCTTTGATTGTTTCCATTGTTGGGTCGCTGAGCATGAGAAATTTTATGTTATGTTCATGTTTAAATCTTTTGTGTTCTTCTACAGGATCTGCATCTATTAAAACAGGAAGAACATCTAAATCCATTAATCTCTCAAGATTTTCCTTTAAAGGACAGCTGCTTCTGTCACATCTGCTTTTTTCTTCTGTTGAGGTGAAGTAAAGGAGAATATATCTGTTTTCTCCTAACATGTCCGAAAGACTTATTTTTCTCCCATCTGCTTCATAAAGATGAAACTCAGGGGCTATTTCTCCTACTTTCTTTAGCTTGTCTTTAGCCATAGCGAACCTCCTTCTTTCTTTTCAGGTCTTCTAATAACTCGTCCATATGCTGAAATCTGTGATTTCCACCAGGAAACATTCTTACATTGAAACCTTTAAAATATTCGGCTGTTTTTCTGCTGTCCAACAGTTCGTCTTCTTCATCAAGATAAATATACAGCTTATCCTTTATCTTTTGAAGTTCTGACATAGGAATCTCAATTCTTTTGAGAAAATTAAGATACTCTTCTTTGAATTCGTATTCTTCTTCTGTTTTATAGTTTTTCTGTTTTCCCACTTCTGTTTTAAGGTCTTCCGAAGGTTTAACAGATGGATTTATGACAACACCGGGAACGTCAAATTTATAAGACAGATAAAGCGTGTAGGCACCTCCTAATGATGTCCCTACTAAAAGCAGTGGTTCTTCGTTTTTTATGTTTCTTATTATAAACTCAAGCAGAGCAATTGCTTTTTCTGGATTGTAAGGAAGATTTATAGAGAGAACATTTTCATCTCCAAAGAACTGCTTCAGCTTGTTTACTTTGTCTCCATATCCGGCAGAGTTAAAACCGTGGATGTATATAACTTTCATATTGAAATCCCTTGAAAAAATTTGTCTTTATATTATATTAGTGAATCTGTAAAATGCAAACAAAGGGTTGTTGACAAAAAAAGAGAGTTTATATATAATTTTTGCCTCGGTTGTTAAGCTGGCGTAGCTCAGTCGGCAGAGCAGGTGATTTGTAATCACCAGGTCGTGGGTTCAAGTCCCACCGCCAGCTCTTGAAAAGAATAAGTGGAGGAGTCGCCTAGCCTGGCCAATGGCGGGAGACTGTAAATCTCCTGGCGTATGCCTGCGCAGGTTCGAATCCTGCCTCCTCCACCATCAGAATATGCGGGAGTAGCTCAGTTGGTAGAGCATCTGCCTTCCAAGCAGATGGTCGCGGGTTCGAGTCCCGTCTCCCGCTCCATTACAAATTTTCTTTACAAAGCCCCATTATCTGTGTTACAATATCTTTTTGCTTGTGAGATTCTGGTTATTTTTTGTTGCCCACGTAGCTCAGTCGGCAGAGCACACCCTTGGTAAGGGTGAGGTCGGCGGTTCAAGTCCGCTCGTGGGCTTAGGAGCTGAAGCTAAAACCAAAGGAGGTAAATAAAGTAATGGCGAGAGAGAAATTTGAGAGGAAGAAAGAGCACGTAAACGTGGGGACAATAGGTCACGTAGACCACGGGAAGACAACACTAACAGCGGCTATAACATAT